>JAYTWC010000106.1:0-8374 GCA_043743635.1 Verrucomicrobiota bacterium
TGAAACCCTTTGCTCCACCGCCCTTCCCGGTGGCCTCGCTCTGCTCCACGCGCGCAACTACGATCCTTTCCGCTTCGAAAGTTCGTTTATCGTTCTCGGACGAACCATTCAATCTGTCCCATTCTCCGCTCCCGATGGCGGGCCCACGCGCCTGTTTTTTCTCATCTGCTGTCAAGACGACCGCATCCACCTGCATACCCTTGCCCGTCTTTGCATGCTCGCGATGAAGACCGATATTCTTGCCAAGCTCTACGCCGCCCCCGACGCCACCACCGCCTACGACGCCCTCATCGCCGCCGAACAAGCCGTACTGCCACCGAAAGAACCTTCCTGAGACCAGCACCGCTTGCTCCTTCGACGAAACGTCCATCGGGCCGTGCTTGCCGAACTTATTTCCAGTACCATTAACAACCGATGCCCATCCTCATTCCAGCGAACGAACGAATATCCGGTGTGTCTTACGCGCTGACCCAGCAAGGAATCGAGCTCCCGGTCATCGACGTCACCCATCCGACTTTCGCGGTCGATCATAGCGCCGCCGCGATTGAGGCTCTTCGCGGACGAGTTGCGGCAGAGACATTACAATGGAACCGCAACCCGCGCTGGCTTCAGCGCCTCCTCATGGCCCTCGTCATGCGCCGCTCCGTTTTGATGCGTGGCCTGCGTTCCAGCGAAGGAACCTTTCTGAGCGGGATGAACACCTACTTGATCAAGCTGCCGCCCGCCCACCTTGCGAGCAGCTTCACAAATTCCACCGACCAGCGGATAGCGGCGAAACCTCAGCTCATGGACGTACGTCTGCGCCTCCAGATCATGGCGGAGCTCCTTGCTGAAACACTCTGCCGCGACCTCAACCGAACCTCTTCGGACGCTCCCATTATTCTCCTCAACATCGCCGGTGGCCCGGCCATGGACAGCCTTAACGCCCTGATCCTCGCCCGGCAGAAATCATCCGCCTTCCCTTCCACGCATCCGATCCAAATCGAGGTGCTCGATGCGCAACACGAAGGCCCGCAATTCGGACGCAACGCACTCGAATCATTGCAAACCGCCAACGGCCCGCTTTCCGGCCTGAACATCCGCTTCGCACACCAACCCTACGATTGGCACAACCCCGCTTCACTCAAGGATGTCTTCAAAGACCTGCCCGCCGACGCGCTCACCCTAGGTTCATCCGAAGGCGGTTTGTTTCACTACGCCACCGACGACGTCATTCGCGCCAATCTCGAAGCGCTGCACGCCTATACTGGGCGCAACTTCACCTTCTCGGGCTCATTGAGCCCAGACACGCCGCTCAACCGCGCGGCGCTCAGTTTTTCCGGAGCCGCCATGCGGTTTTTCAAACCCGACGTTTTCGAAGCCTTGGTTCGCGACACCGGCTGGCGCATCGATCGCCAAGTCGAAGTCCTCCGCACCCTCTGCTTCCGCCTCGCGAAAGTGTGAAGTGTTCGGTGCCTGGGAAAAGCTAACCACAGCACAACACCTATCCGGCGGCAATCCGCTCGACTTCCCCCGCTTTGCCCGTCTTCAATTCTCAACCTAACTTCAGAACCGCGCCGGAGCCTGAGCCACAAAACAGTACCAAGCATTACCCTCATGAAACCGTATCCCTTTTCAATCGAGCCGGATTCTTCACGTCACGTTAAACGGCATACGGCATAACCATCGGTTAGCCGACGCAATGAAGAACCTGTTTTTTCTACTTCTCTTTTCTTTGCGCGCTTTTGCTAGCGCCGACTTTGGGCATTATGAATTTCGTATCTCAGAACTTAGATCGCCCTAACCACTCAACATCTTCGATCATGTCTTTACCCTCTCCTTCAGTCCTCGGCGGACTCTACGGTTTGTCCGAATTATTGCTGGCGTTGATGAAACGCGCGAAGGGGCGCGCCAATGCGCGGGATCGTGGTTCGCTGTTGATCCTTTGGGGCGTGATCATCGCAGGAGTCGTTGCGGCCAACTTCGCCGCGCACGTTTTCAAAGGCTTCTCGCTCTCCGTTGATTTCTATCCCTACAGTTGCACCGCCTTTGGCTGCGGTCTCCTTGTTCGGTGGTACGCGATTCTCTACCTCGGACGCTTCTTCACTGTCGATGTGGCAATTCAAAATGATCAGCGCGTGATTGAAACCGGCCCCTATCGTTTTATCCGGCATCCCTCCTATTCTGGAGCGCTCCTGGCCTTCTTCGGACTGGGCGTGTGCCTGCTGAATTGGATTTCTCTCCTGGTTCTCTTCATCCCGGTCACCGGCGCTTTCCTCTACCGAATTCGGATCGAAGAAACCGTCCTCGTCGAATCGCTCGGCCAGGCCTACTCCGAATATTCCACCCGCACCAAGCGCCTGATACCTTTTATCTATTGATTCACGTCCGACCATTAAAACCCCAAACGCCAAATTCACGCCAATGAAAACAATCCGTTCAAGTATCTTAGGGGCAGTAATCCTATTTCTAGCGACAGCTGTTATCGCGACTCCGCCACCTGTTCCTGAGCGAATTGATTCTGTCATGCAGCGATTCAGCCAGGTTTTCCCTGTCCACTGTGACGGCTTAATTTCCGAATTTCGCAAGCGCCTGGGCGAGCTTTCGCGTGAAGAATTAGAGCAGATTAGAAACCTTGAAGGTTATCTCCAAAACATTCGCCAAGATGATATTTCAGGCGCCAACCGTGCAATTGCCGACGGAAGCACGACCGGCGTTTCTTATTGGTGTAACAAACTGACTGTCGACATCGAGGGATTCAGACGCGTATGCGACCGCATTGTAATTGAGTCAGCAGCCCGCAAGCGGTTGGTATTAGACACCGAATTACTCGATAAGCTCTCGGCATTCTGGGAATGCGAGTATTTTTACAGTTGGCGTTTCGACCACGAACTATTCATTACCCTGCAGCGCTACTGAAAATCAATCGGAAGCTAGCCCCCCAACAGGCAATCTTTCAAGCTTTGCACTTCGTTTTTGGTTATGGTTAGGCTGGTATCAATAAACGAGTCCTCACTCGCACCGAGCCAACAGCTCTCAATGCTGCTTGCGATCCGCGTTTGCGTCAAAACCATTCCGAGAAACATGAACTCACGCAAAGCCGCAAAGCACGCAAAGAATACAGTCACCTCATTTTCCAAAACCCGTTCAGCCTTCCTTTACGGTCTTTGCTGCTTGGCGTGAAATCGTATTCCGCGTTTCAGCGATAAATAAACCCGCCACATTCATACCGTCCGCCGTCTTTCTGCTTTCAGGAACTGAACCTTGCGCGTTGAATCAGGTCTTCCCTGCCAACATGCGCGCTCTCCCCTTTTTCCTCACTCTGCTTTTCGCGCTCTCCAGGCTCGGCGCCTCGGCTTCCGTGCAGCCAGTCGAACTGCGTTGCGATTCCTCCGTCGCACCACTCGGAGTCGATTCCTCCGCGCCACGCCTAAGCTGGCAAATGCGCTCCGACGAATCCGGCCAACGTCAAACCGCCTACCGCATTCTCGCCTCTGCCTCACCGCACATGCTCGAACTCGACCGAGGGGAACTTTGGGACACCGGCAAAATCGTTTCCTCCGAAAGCATCAACCTCGCCTGGAAGGGCAAGCCCCTCGCCTCCTCGCAACAAATTTTCTGGAAAATCCAGCTCTGGGACCGCAACGACAAACCAACCGCCTGGAGCAATCCGTCAACCTGGACCATGGGCCTCCTCGCCGACCAGGATTGGGCCAGCGCCCAGTGGATCACCGATCCCGCGCTCCTGCCTTATGTGCGCCCCTCTCTCGGTTATCGCTCTGAAGACGCCACAACAGCTGAAACATCTAAATGGTTCCAGCTCGATCTCGGTGCCGAGTTGCCCATTGACACCGTACAGCTCTTCGCCCTCGAACACGGCGTCAGCGAACGCCTCGGGTTTCCGCTCTATTTCAAAATCGAAGCCTCCGATTCTCCCGACCTTTCCAACCCCACCACGCTCGTCGATCACACGATCAATCCACCCAACATCTGGCTGCGTCGCCTCGAATTCCCGGTCAAAGCGGTATCCGCCCGTTACCTACGCCTAACCGCCACCAAGCTCCGCAACGTCGACGGTGTCCTCTGTCTCGCTCTCAGCCAGATCGCCGTGCTCTCCGGTGGAAAAAATATCGCCGCCCACGTCCACGTTACCGCCAGCGACAGTGTGGAAAAGGCGCCCTTCTCCGCCGCCGCCATCACCGACGGCCTCGGTCTACCCGGCAACAACCCACGCGCCACCGACACGCTCCTTATTCGGCGCGAATTCCCCGTACGTCCAAAACTGAAACGCGCCTTGATTCATCTCAGCGGCCAGGGCAGTTGCCAAATCACCGTCAACGGTCAACCCGCCTCCGACGGCTTGCTCACGCCCGGCTGGACGAACACCGCCAAGACCTGCCTTTACCAGACCTACGACATAACGAACCTCCTCCAACCCACTAAAAACAACGCGATCGGTCTCATCCTCGCTGGCGGGATGTACAACGTTCAAGCCGCACCGAAGCGTTACACCAAATTCACCTCCGCGTTCCACGCCCTCACCGCCAAGGGCCTGATCCGCCTCGAATACGAGGACGGCACGATCGAAACAATCCCCACCGATAAAACCTGGTCGCTCGCCCCCGGCCCCACCACCGTCGCCGCCATGTTTAGCGGCGAAGACTATGACGCCCGCCTCGCCGTCGACGGCTGGGACAAGCCCGGCTTCAATGACGCGAAATGGACCGCCGCCGTCGTCAACCCCGCACCGCCCGCCGGAACTCTGCGCGGCTTCTCGCATTCCTCGCCGCCTTTCAAACTTTTCGAAACGCTCAAACCCGTCTCATCCAAAAAACTCAAGCCCGGCGTCACCGTTTACGATCTTGGTCAAAATGCTTCGCTCATGCTCGACTTCAAGGTTTGGGGCCAAGCCGGAGCGAAGGTCAAAATCATCCCCGCCGAATTGTTGAAAGCCGATGGTTCGGTGGATCGCGGTTCCTGCGGCGGCGGCGACGCCTCCTGGAACTACACGCTGGCCGGACACCTCAAAGGCGAAGAATGGCATCCTCGCTTTTTCTACCACGGCGCACGCTACCTCGAAGTCCGTTGCGAAGGCCCAGAAAAATCGCCCGCCGCAGTACCAGAAATCGATACGGTCTCGGCCCGCGTCGCCCATTCCGACTCGCCCGCCGTCGGCGATTTCTCCTGTTCCAGCGAACTTTTCAATCGCATCGCCACGCTCGTGCGCTGGGCGCAACGCAGCAACCTGGCCCACGTCCTAACCGACTGCCCGCACCGCGAACGGCTCGGCTGGCTCGAACAATACCACCTCAACGGCCCGTCGCTGCGCTACGAATTCGACCTCCAACGGCTGTATTCAAAAAGCTTCGACGACATGCTCGAAGCCCAAACGCCCACCGGTCTCATTCCAAGTGTTGCCCCCGAGTTCGTGATTTTCGATGGCGGCTTCCGCGACTCACCCGAGTGGGGCAGCGCGCTCATTCTCGCCGCCTGGCAGCACTTCGAATGGACCGGTGACGACACCGTTCTCCGCCGCAGTTATCCCGCGATGGTTCGTTATCTCGCCTACCTTGATACCACCGCCAAAGACGGTCTCCTCAATTACGGCCTCGGCGACTGGTACGACCAGGGCCCGAATCGCCCCGGCATGCCTCAACTCACGCCCATCGCACTTCCCGCCACCGCTTTCTACTACCTCACCGCCGAAACCCTCGGCCGTATCGCCAGCCAGATCGGCCGCGCCGACGACGCCACCGCCCTCGAACAAAAAGCCCGAACCATCGGCGAGCGTTTCAACAGCGCGTTTTTCAATCCCGCCACCGGCGTCTACGCCACCGGTTCACAAACCGCCCAAGCCCTCCCGCTCGTCCTAAACCTCGTGCCAGCTAAAAAACGCGCCGCCGCCACCGCCGCCCTCGTGCGCGACATCGAAGCTCACGACTACGCCATCACCGCCGGCGATATTGGCTATCGCTACCTACTCCGCGCGCTCGCCAAAGCCGGCCGCTCCGATCTGATTTACCGAATCAACAGCCAGACAGAAAAACCTGGCTACGGTTTCCAACTCGAACACGGTTGCACCAGCCTCGCCGAAGCTTGGAACGCTGAACGCGGATCGTCGCAGAATCATTTTATGCTCGGTCAGATCAACGAGTGGTTCTACGCCGACCTTGCCGGCATCGCACCCGATCCCGTGACGCCGTGTTTCAAAAACATTCTCATCCAGCCGAACCCCACCGGCGACATCTCCTGGGCCAATGCCCGCCACGATTCACCCTACGGACCCGTCGCTGTGACATGGAAAATCGAGAACGGCCGCTTCCTGCTCACCGTCGATATCCCCGCCAACACCACAGCCACCGTCCGCGTGCCTGGCCGCAATGCCCAACTCATCGATACGCCAAACTCTTCCATCGCGAAATGGGTCAAAGAATCCTCCCGTGTCGGCACCGAATGCACCTACGAAATCGCTTCCGGCCACTACCAGTTTCGATCGGACTGGTGAGGCGTTTTCTGCCGAGTATTGGTTTGCCAACCAAGTGCCTTACGGCACGATCGATAGCCTAATGGAGTCGGCACAAAAACCATACGGTTTGGCAATGAGTGCGGGGGACGAAATATTTCCAGTTCCGCCCGGACGCACTTCAGGAACAGAGCTCGAGGCCGAGATCAACACCGTCAGCCACAACCCGATTCTCGATGGCCTGCTCGAAGCCGTGCATGGACTCATGGCCGTGCTCAACGAAAACCGCCAAATCCTCGCCCTCAACGACACCATGCTTCAAGCGCTGGGTGTTCCCAGCCTAAGCAAGGTCTTAGGCCTGCGACTTGGTGAGTCATTGCACTGTATTCACGCCATGCGCGCACCCGGTGGTTGTGGCACCTCCGAATACTGTTCGACCTGCGGCGCCGCGATCGCCCAAGTCATTGCGTTAACTCAACGCTGCGCTTCCGAACAACTGTGCGCCCTCGAAATCCCCGGCGAAGATGGCCGCACCAATTTATTTTTCCGCGTGCGCGCTTCGCCGCTCACCCTGAGCGGCCATCGATATATTCTCCTTTTCCTCCAAGACATCAGCCAAGAACAGCGCGCCGCGCTCATCGAACAAACCTTCCTCCACGACCTTAGGAACACCTCCCAAGGCATCTCCATGGGCACCGCCCTGCTGGCCGAAAGTACCACCGGTGAAAACAGCGACCTCGCCCGCGATGTCCTCACCATGGCTGATCGCCTCGCCCGAGAAATCGAACTTCAGCACTGCCTCGCCCACTCTTCCATTAAAACCATCTCCTATCGGGCAACACAGGTCTCGGTTGAGGCACTCTTCGATGAATTACAACGCTCCAGCCGCCATCACCCATCCCATAACAATCACGTCCTCGAATTCACTCCGCCCCAGCCCGACCATTTTCTCAGCACTGACCTGACCATCCTGCACCGCATCCTCTACAACATGGTCATCAATGCCCTCGAAGCGACCGAACCCGGCGGAATCGTCAAGATCACGGCAAAGCGCGACGAATCCCACGAATCCTTCTCAGTCTGGAACACGGGTTGCATTCCACCCAAGGTAGCCCTCCGGATTTTTCAACGAAACTTTAGCACCAAAGGCACGCTCGGTCACGGCCTCGGCACCTACTCAATGAAACTTCTCGGCGAGGACCTCCTCAACGGCCACGTCGCCTTCACCTCGTCGCCCGAAGCCGGCACCTGCTTCACCCTCGACCTGCCGGTTTGATTCAGTGAGGCTGCCCGCATGCCTCACACTCCCGCACCGACTCGCTACGACAACCCTGCTTTCTATCGCACTTGCGGACGTTCGGGACTAAAACTGCCGCTGCTCTCCCTCGGCCTCTGGCACAACTTTGGTGCTGACGACAGTTTCGCCAACTCCCGCGCGCTGATGCTGCACGCCTTCGACCTCGGCATCACCCATTTCGACCTCGCCAACAACTACGGCCCGCCTCCCGGCTCTGCCGAGTCCACCTGCGGCCGCGTGCTCCGCGAAGACCTCGCCGCCCACCGTGACGAACTGATTATCTCCACCAAAGCCGGTTACGACATGTGGTCCGGCCCCTACGGCAACTGGGGCTCGCGCAAATATCTCCTCGCCAGTCTCGACCAAAGCCTCACTCGCCTCGGCCTGCCCTACGTCGACATTTTTTACAGCCACCGGTTCGACCCCGCCACGCCGCTCGAAGAAACCATGGGCGCGCTCGACCACGCCGTGCGTTCCGGCAAGGCGCTCTACGCCGGTATTTCCAATTACAACCCTGACCAAACCACCAAAGCCGCCCAAATTCTCCGGCAGCTTGGCACGCCCTGCCTGATCCACCAGCCACGCTACAGCATGCTCGAACGCACACCCGAGCAAGGTCTCTTCAACGTGCTCCT
>JAYTWC010000107.1:0-6846 GCA_043743635.1 Verrucomicrobiota bacterium
GGCAAATTCGCCGGACGGCACACGCGCTCAAAACTGTTGATCTCACTCTCCCACCCTTTCTGGTCCCACACATGATCGCCCAACGTGATCGCATCAACCCCTGAGGCCAAAAGCTCTTTGGCAATCGCACTCGTGATACCCGAACCCGCTGCCGAGTTTTCTGCATTGGCGATGACAAAATCAATCTGCTTTTCGGCACGCAGTCGCGGCAAACGCTCAACGACGAGCTCGCGTCCCGGGCGCCCCACGATGTCACCGATGAACAAAAATTTCAGCATCCCACCAGAGTCGCGCACGCTGCCTTAAGTGCAATCGGAAATCCCGTTTACCAGCCGAAACCGCCCGACAAAACCGTTTCCACGCTTGCCTCTCCCGAGGGTGCGAGCTTTGTTTGCCCCCTCTGTTTTTAGAGCTGAATCCATGAAAAAATCCTCCGCATCCCCCGCGAAACAACCCGAACCAGTTAAAGAGATGAAAGGTGCCGACGCCGTCGTCCAGTGCCTCATCCGCGAGGACGTCGATGTGATTTTTGCCTATCCAGGCGGCGCCTCACAAGAACTCCACCAGGCCCTCGCGCGTACCGACAAAATCCGCGTCATCCTCCCCCGCCACGAACAAGGTGGCTCGTTCGCCGCCGAAGGTTACGCCCGCGCCTCGGGCCGGGTCGGCGTGTGCATGGCCACCAGCGGCCCAGGAGCCACCAATCTCGTTTCCGCCATCGCCGACGCCTACATGGATTCGATTCCGATGGTCGCGATCACCGGGCAGGTGTTTTCGAAATTCATCGGCAAAAGCGCGTTTCAGGAAACCGATTTCTTCGGCATGACCCTGCCGATTGTGAAGCACTCCTACCTCGTGATGAACGTGCATGACCTGCCACGTATCTTCAAAGAGGCATTTCACCTCGCTCGCAGTGGCCGCCCTGGCCCCGTCGTAATCGACATCCCGAAAGATGTGCAGCAGGCCCGCTTCACCCCGGTGTTTCCCGAAACCGTTGAGTTCCGCAGCGCCTACGCGAATCCGCAATTTTTCGCCAGCGACGATGAACTCAAAAAAGTCATCTCGCTCATCGCCGGGGCCAAGCGCCCTGTTCTTTACGTTGGCGGCGGCATCATCTCCGCCGAAGCGATGGTCGACCTTAAGAAATTCGCCGAGACAACCAATATCCCCGTCGCCACCACGCTGATGGGCGTCGGAGCTTTCCCCGAGTCGCATCCGCTTTCTATGAAATGGTTCGGCATGCACGGTTCGGCCTACGGTAACTGGGCCGTGGATCAAGCAGACCTCGTACTCTGCCTCGCCGCACGCTTCGATGACCGCATCACAGGCGACACCAGCAAATTCGCCGCCAATGCGACGATCGTCCATATCGACATCGACGCCTCCGAGCACAACAAGAACAAGCGCGTCGCGTATCCGATTTGCTCCGACATCAAACACGCACTTAGCCGCCTGAACAAACTTCTCGCCACCGCCAAATTCTCCGCGCCCGACACCAAACCCTGGCACACCCAAATCGCGCAGTGGAAAAAGGACTTCCCCTTCAGTTACGAGGTTAGCAAGCACATCATTCCCCAGGAAGCCATCCACACGCTTTACGAACTGACCAAAGGCGACGCAATCATCACCACAGGCGTTGGCCAGCACCAGATGTGGGCCGCGCAATTCTATGATTTCAACCAAGCACGTCGCTACCTCAGTTCACTCGGACTCGGCGCGATGGGCTTCGGTTATCCCGCCGCTCTCGGCGCCAAAGTCGCCTGCCCGGACCGCGAGGTGATCGACATCGACGGTGACGGCTCGTTCATGATGAACATCCAGGAACTCGCCACCGCCGCGATCGAGAAGATCGCAGCAAAAGCGATGATCCTAAACAACCAGCACCTCGGCATGGTCGTGCAATGGGAAGACCGCTTCTACGGGAGTGTTCGTGGCAATACGATCCTCGGCGACGCCAAAAATATCGGCGGTCCCGACAATCCCTCGGCGCTCTATCCTGATTTCGTGAAGATTGCAGAAGGTTTCGGCGTCAAAGGACGTCGCGTGATCAAGAAGAGCGAACTCCGCGACGCGATTCAGGAAATGCTCGATCACGACGGTCCGTTCCTACTCGACGTTGTTGTTCCCTACACCGAACACGTGATGCCCATGATCCCCGCCGGTAAATCCGTAAAAGACATGATCCTGAAGTAACCCTCGGAATCATTCTCATTCTTCTTTCTCGTTCTCTTTCTCCCCGCCCCGCGCCCCAAGAGCGCGGGGCTTTTTTGGCCACCAAACTGATTGGGTGGCGATGTTGGCCGTTCAGCCCCGATCCGCCCGACCTGTCATCCCGAGGCCCGCGCTAGGGATCCATTTGGAATCGGCAAACCGGCACACAAAAATCATCGAGGCATTCATTGCTTTTCGCCAAACCGCGCCAACTCTGCCCGTGCCAGAAAATACTCAAGGAAATCTGTCAATTTCGTCGAGAGACATTTCTCGAACAAACTGCGTGCTTCGGCAGTCTCATTGGCCAAAAGACGAATCATGCCTGCATAGTAAAACGCCTCACACTTTTGCCCGCCCACCGCCTTGGTGCCCCCCTTCTCTGCCTGTGCAAAAAAATCAGCCTCGGAAAGTTTGCCAATAAGAAAAAGCCCCACCGTTTTCGTCCACCCGTTTTGCCATCTATCAACTGCAAGCACCAATCCAGCCGGACTTTCATCGCGATGCAAACGGCGTAAAGTCAGAATAAGAAAAAAGCGCTGATAGCCGCTATGTTCCCCCTGCCGCATAACAAACATATAATCAGCGATTGCGGATTCATAATCACCTTTGGCAATCCTCAAACAACCACGGAACATATAGGCACCAAATTCCCTCGAATTCAGCTCAATCACTTTACTATAATCTACAATGGCTCCGTCCAAATCCCATTTTTCACTTTTCGCGTTTCCGCGATTATAATAGGCTGATAAAGATTTTGGATCTAGTGCAATTGCTTTTGAATAATAATCAATGGCTGCGTCTATTTCGCCTTTGGCTCTCTCCATACGGGCAAGACTACAATATGCACTGGCCGATTTATGATCCAGACTGATCGCCGGACTAGAGTCGGCAGCCGTTGCATCGAACACAACCTTATGATTTATGATATTCCCGATATTGTCGTCGGCGAAATGGGGTCGAATATCCTTTTCAACCACCTTGCCCGATTTAACGAGCGCCTCATATAGAGTATTGGTCCGAACATCATTTGCCAGATTACTATACAACAAGGAATTTTTTGGATCTAATTCGACCGCTTTGCTAAAGTCCGCCGCAGCCGCATCCCTATTACCTCTGGCCCTCCAGACGCTTCCGCGATTGGCATAGGCGAAGGCATACTTGGGATCCAGTTCGATCGCTTTGCTAAAGTCGGCAATAGCCGCACCAGATTCGCCCATTACCCGCTTTACATTGCCCCGATTATTGTAGGAACAAGCAAGTTTGGGGTCTATTTCGATGGCCTTGTCGAAATCAGCGATGGCCGCACCGAATTCACCTTTTGCCTGCCAATTCAAACCTCGGTTGGAATAAGCGAGGGCAAGTTTTGGATTTAATTCAATAGCCCTATTGAAATCAACAAGCGCGGCATTCAATAATCCCTTTCTTCTTTTGGTCTCTCCACGACCATCATAAGCGTTAGCAAACTTCGGATCCAGTTCGATGGCTTTATCGAAATCTCTGATCGCCGCAGCGAAATCACCTTTTTCCTGCCAGGCAATACCACGATTACTATACGCAAAGGGAGATTTGGAATCCAATTGGATAGCCCTATCAAGATCCGCGATAGCTGCATCAAATTCACCTTTCGCTCGTTTCATATTCCCACGGTTCATGAGAGCAGAATAATTATTAGGATCTAGTTCGAGTGCCTTTTCAAAGTCTGTTAAAGCCTCGACGCTCTCCCCGCATTCGCGCTTTGCAAGACCGCGATTATTATAAGCGAGGGCGTTTCTCGGATCCAATTCAATTGCCCTATTAAAGTCGACAATCGCTGCAAACGACAACCCCTTCTCATGCTTGACACTGCCCCGATTGTTATAGGCAAAAGCATATCGAGGATCTGCCTCAATTGCCCGGTCATAATCAGCAATGGCCGCGTCAAGATCCCCTTTCTCCTTTTTCGCGGAGGCCCGATCATAGTAAGCTTTCGCATCGTTAGTGTTTAGTGCCACGATATTATCATAATCGGAAATCGCTGCATCGATTTCTCCCTTGACCAATTTAGCGGAGGCGCGGCAACGATAGGCTTCGACGTAGGCCGGATTGAGTGCGATGGCTTTACTGAAATCAGCAAATGCCGCGTCGAACGCTCCTCTCCGTCCCTCAACTATGCCGCGACAATAATACGCCAACGCATCGTACGAATTTCGCGCTATGGCCTTGTTACAGTCGGTCAGTGCTCCATCAAAATCACCGACAAGAATCTTCGCCTCGGCTGACTTACCAAAGTCGTCGGCGATGGGGGTAGACGGTGAGACGCAGCTGGACAAAAAAACGGTACACAAAAGACCGCTTACGAAAAAAAAGCTGAAGCGAAACATAATAGAAATACGATATTTTAAAGCTAACCTGTAAGCGTCGGGTTGCGAAGATTGCGTTAGTCTCAGCTAAGATTGGCTCAGGGCATGGAGGATGTCATTCGTTCAACAACGAGGGGGTAACCAACGGACTCCGTCGTTTTACTGTTCTTCACTTCGTCTTCAGCACGAAAACACCATCCCAGTCTTTTCCGGGCGGATTCAATTTCATCGCGGCGCAACGCTTCAAAAACACCGTCGACGCATCCATTCCCACCAACGCCGAGGGCCGTGCCGGTTCCAGCGTCATGGACCGCGCAAAACAATCCGCCGCCGACGTCCAGTCCTGCCTCAAATAGTATTCGATCCCGCGATTAAAAATCTCGGCACAATCTAACGCCGAACTCGAAAGTTTATCCCTCAAACCAACCAGTTCAAAAATTGCCACCGGCTTCGAACGCCCTTTGACCGTCAGCTTGTCAAGAAACCGAAACACACAGCGATCGCCAAATTTTTCGGCGTCATGCTTCGTCATCTCGGTCACCAGCGTGCCGACGCCGTAATTCTTCGCCGCACTTTCCAAGCGAGCCGCCAGGTTCACATTGTCACCCATCATCGTGTAATTGAAACGCGTGAGCGAACCCATGTTGCCCACCACCGCCAAACCGCTGTTCATACCAATGCGCGTGTGCATCTGCGTGACCAACGACGGCCATTTCCCTGCTTCCTCCGACCACTTGCCGCGCAACTCTGAAAGCCGCAACTGAATCAACTGCGACGCCACACACGCGCGATACGAATGGTCCGGCAGCGCCATCGGCGCACCAAACATCGCGATCACCGCATCACCCACATACTTGTCCAGCGTGCCGCCCTGCTCGGTGATAATATCGGTGCACGCGGTCAGATACTCGTTCATCAACTCGACGAGTTGTTGTGGCGTCAGTAGTTCGGCAAAGGCCGAGAAATCCTGAATGTCGCTGAAGTACGAAGTGATCTCCATCTCCGCGCCGCCAAGCCTCGGCTCGTCGCCTGAATCAACCATACGATTAACCAACTCAGGGGAAACATACGCACCGAACATCCCTTTGATGCGGCTTTTTTGTTTTTCCTCGTAGATGAGCTGCCAGGCAATCGCTGCGAAACTCGTGGTAAACGAAGCACAAATCGGAGCCGTCAGCGGCAAAATCAGATGGTACTGCGAGAACAGGAAAAACGCAGCGCCTACAAATAGAACCATGAGCAAGAGGGCAAACGCCTTGAAGCGTGTGCTTCGTGCTCCGCCCGCCGTCGCCAGCGCACAGATCACCAGCGCAAGCAGCATCGTGATGGCGTCATCCGAACGGTTCGGCAGGTGCGAAATTCGGTGCCCGGTAACGATGGTTTTGAGTAAATTGCCATGCACGCCCACACGCGGCACCGGAACCGAGTCAAACGGCGTGACAGCCAAGTCCTGCAACAACGGATCGACCGGCCCGATAAGAATCACCGTGTCTTTGAACTGGCTGAAAAAAGTCTCCGCCTTCGCCTTTTCGCCTGGTTTGTCCGAGCCCAACATCATCGCAAACACCAGTGCATCGGAAAAACTCACGTGCGCATTTCGATTCGGCGACTCCCAAGCCGAAAACCAATTCACCTCGACGTCCTGCCCGTTGACCAGTGGTATGCGCGCCAACAGCAACCCATCAGTAGAGGTAAACTCAAGATTCGAACCCACCACCGACACCGCGCCGGGCGGCAAATTCCAGTACAGGCGCGCCAGTTCGACCGCCATGTGATAATACGTCCGTTGACCAACCCGCGCAAACGTCGGCACAAACTGACTCGCTCCATCAATCGTATCGATCAAACCGACCAAAGGAGGATTCCAGACCACGCCCTTACCATAACGAAACTCCGGCAGCTCCGGCGGCAAAGCATCTTTAGGCGGCTTGTTAACGCGAGGCAGTTCTCGCTCGTATAGATTGCCATTAATATCTCGATCGGTGCTCGCCGCATAACCAGCGCCAAGAACCACCGGAGGATTGTGAAAAAGGAAACTCGCAAACCGCCGGTTACCTTCCATCAATCTCGCGGCATCGGCCAGCTGAGGTTGGCCTTTTTCGGAAAATACAAAATCTACCCCGATCGCCCGTGCAGCGCCCGTCCGTATCAACGCCTCGCACACCTGCACGTAGTACGTGCGATCCCACGGCATATTACCCAAGTCAGCGATCGATTTTGCATCGACGTCAATGTAGGCAACCTTGAGCGGCGCATTCAGCTCACCCCGCATGCGAAACCGCCAGTCCACCAACTT
>JAYTWC010000108.1:0-5096 GCA_043743635.1 Verrucomicrobiota bacterium
ACCTGATGACGATGCAACAGCAACTTTCGTGTGCGGCGTACCGTGTGGTTATAGATATTGCCGAACGCATATTCCTCGATGTGTGCGTTGTGCAGCCACAGTTCACCCTTCTCAAAGCGTCCAAACGCATCGGTGATCTGCGCTTTACCCGCCCGGATGGATTTCACTTCCGTACCTTTCAGCGCGATGCCCGCCTCGAATTTTTCCTCCACGAAATAGTCGCGCAGCGCCTTGCTGTTGCGAATCTCCGTGAAACGAACTGAGTCTTTTTTTTGTGCGGACATGGTTGTTGGTCAGGTGGCGAACCACCTAGTCAGCCTGATGCTGAAATTCACCGACGGCCTGCCGCCCAACGGCGTCAGTTGCTGCTCTCGCCCATCTCGTAACTGATCTTGCCTTCGATGACCTCGCGCAGAGCGATGTCTTCAGCGGAAAGTTTTTCGAGCGACTCAACCAACGCGCGGCTGCCGCGACGCAATTGCTTCACCCGACGTGAAATCACGTTAATCAGGAGATTGGCATCCGGAATCACTTTCTGAGCATCTTTGAGATAGTCGTCGCGCATGGCTGGGCGTTTGGCTTTGGTGAAAACGTCAAAAGCAAAGTCAAAGCTGCGACCCGTCAAGGGCAATATTTCGACCTCATCCTAGGCTTTTGAAAAATCGCCTTTGCGCCCGAGCATTTTTAAGCGAGCGTTTCCCCATGTCCAAACACGCCGCCCCCGCTTTCCTCGTCGACCTCCTCCACGCGCGCTCGCCCTCCGGCTACGAATTTGAGGCCCAAGCAGTTTTCGACCACCACGTTAAGCCGTCCGCCGATGCCTATGCCAAAGACGCCATGGGTAACCGCCTCGCCACGCTTAATCCCGAAGGCGACCCGATCGTCATGTTTGCCGGCCACATGGACGAACTCGGCCTCATCATCACTTTCGTCAACAAAGACGGTTTCATTTATTTCGACACCATCGGCGGCCACGACCGCATCATGATTCCCGGACGCCGCGTCATCATTCGCACCGCCAACGGCCCGGTCAAAGGCGTCACGGGCAAACGTGCCATCCACCTGATGGACGAAGCCGATCGCAAAAAAGTCCCCGAAATTCACGAAATCTGGATCGATATCGGCGCCAGCTCGAAAAAAGAAGCGCTTGCCCGTGTCGCCATCGGCGACGTCGCCACTTACGACCACGATTTCGAACTCATCCACGGCACCATCGGCGCCGCCCGCGCCTTCGACAACAAAGTGGGCGCCTACGTTGTTGGCGAAGCATTGGTTCGGCTCTCGGCCCAGAAGAAAAAACTCAACGCCCGCGTCGTTTCCGTAGCCACCACACAGGAGGAAATCGGCGTGCGCGGCGCAACCACCGCTGTGTATTCAGTTAATCCCCACATCGCGATCGCGGTCGACGTCGGCCATGCAACCGACCATCCCGATTGCGACAACCGCAAATACGGTGAAACCAAACTCGGCGGTGGCCCGATTCTCTGTCGCGGTGCCAACATCAACCCGAAGATCTTCGAGCGCCTCGTTCGCTGCGCTGAAAAGTTGGAGATCCCACACCAGTTCGAAGCCGATCCACGCCCTACCGGCACCGATGCACGTGCCCTTCAGATCGGCCGAGGCGGTGTCGCCACCGGACTCGTTTCGATCCCCCTGCGCTACATGCACACCC
Organism: Verrucomicrobiota bacterium; assembly: GCA_043743635.1. Lineage (GTDB taxonomy): Bacteria > Verrucomicrobiota > Verrucomicrobiia > Opitutales > Opitutaceae > JADKHC01. The sequence continues at coordinate 1,673 of JAYTWC010000108.1, forward strand.
CGAGCGAGGTCGTTGATATTCAAGATGTTGAAAACTGTGTGCGCCTCTTCGTCGAATTCGCCCTTTCCCTTAAGAAAGGCGAGTACGCGCACTGGTAATCGTCCGGTTTTCACTGCGCCAGCCCGTTTCTCCTATAATCGGCGTAATCGCGTGGTCGCGTAACGCAATCACGCATCCCTTCGGGCTGGACCAGCGAAGGCCATCGCTTTCGTGTTTCCCCCTTGCCACAATCGCAGGCAAGAACCAAACGACTGCGCTCGTGAAAACCGATCTATTTCCTATCGGCTAATAAGAAAGGCGCATGTTTGCTCGCCACGACCCATGATCACAAAACCCAGAAAGTTATTCGGACAGCGTTTTTCCTCCCGATCATTTGAAAACCGCATCGAAATCATTCAGCGCCCCATTACGCACATTCGAATTCTCAAAAAGGCGCCTTACAAAGTGACCTACGCTGATTTCACCTACGCGATCCAACCCGTCGAGCTCACCGAAGACAAAATCTCCTATATTGCCGCCCAGATGGTCTCCGCCAATGGACGTCTTTGCCAGCCCCTGCACGAGTACGAACTCACCAAACGCTTTCCAACCCTCACCGGAGCTTCAGAGGCATGGACTGCCGGTTTCGAAGCCAAGGGAGATCAATTTGTCTCCCGGGCAATCATTGAACGCCTGATCGACGAAAACGCTGCGGAGGTTATTTCCGCCCCCGAGGCTCTTTCTAAGCCGTTCACTCAATCGCTATAATCGTCTGCCGATTAATGAATTACGTATTGGTAAACGCTTGGTAGGACGGCACGCAGTGCTGAATTTTCGCCAAACGTCCCTTTTTGCATCTAAAAAAGGCAAAAACGCCCGAAATGCTCGAAACGACGTCATAGGCCGACCATTCGAAAAACTCATACCCCTAATTGCGTAGACTTATGCCATTTTGCGGCACGACCTCGGTTTCCAGCGCGCTGTTCCCTCGTATTTAGCTCCGTTTTGTTGCTGCGTTTTTACGTGCGATTTTCAGCAACCAACAAACAAGCCTTTTCCGCCACTATCCTGCACTAAGGGAAACCCTTAGTGATACCTTAAGGGTAAGCCCGGTTTGGGCCTTAAGTGAGGCTTTTTGATTGTTATATCCCACCTCTGGCGAGATCTGTCTACACGTGGATATTGCAAACGAAGTTCGTTATGGCCGAAACCAGTCCCTCGGCTCCTCGATCTCCCTTAACCGGGAAGTGGGCACTATCCTCATCACGCTCGCGAAAGCCGTTTCGCTGCGTTCTGGCTCTAACAAAAAGTTAAACTCAGCCACTCCCTTTTCCGCCAAAAGCGCCTAACCCTTTCAGAAAACTTTAGATCCTGCTTCCAGCTATTAATAATATCATGAACTCATACGCCCAATCAGTTCAGCCTGATCTTTGCACGCCAGATTCCAAGCCATTGCCGGTTTGGAAGCGCACGTTGGATATCGCCTGCAGCCTCGCCGCGATGCCTGTCCTCCTGCCTTTGGTGACCGTGATTGCGATGATCACAAAGATCAGTTCTCCCGGTCCCGTTTTGTTCAAGCAGTCGCGCGTCGGCCACCGCGGAAAACAATTTCTCTGCTATAAGTTCCGCACGATGCACATGAATGCTGACACGGCAGGCCATCAAGCCTACCTCAACCAACTCATGGGCTCTAACGCGCCGATGGTTAAGTTGGACGCAAAGAAAGATTCTCGCCTCATCCCTGGCGGCTGGATTCTGCGCGCTACGGGCCTCGACGAACTCCCCCAGATCATCAATGTTCTTCGTGGCGAAATGAGCCTCGTCGGTCCTCGTCCCTGCATTCCGTACGAATACGAGAACTACACCATTTGGCAGAAGGAACGCTTCGCCTCCGTCCCTGGCCTCACTGGCCTGTGGCAGGTCAGCGGCAAAAACAAGACAACCTTCAGCGAAATGATTCATTTCGATATCGAATACGCCAAAACCAAGTCACTTTACCTTGATTTTAAGATCATGGCCTTGACCTTTCCTACTTTAGTCCAGCAGTTTATTGAGACCCGCATGAGCCGCAAAAATGCTACCCCCGCTGCTCCCGCCGTCGCCCCTCAGGCTTCTACGGTCCGCACAGCGCAGAATGCAAATAGCGCCCAGCTCAGCGCCGTCTAATAAACTCCTTAACTAATATATGAAGACAGGTATCAAGGTTGGTGTCGTTGGCTGTGGCTATTGGGGCCCGAACTTGATCCGTAACTTCCGAGGGCTGGGCGATTGCCAGCTCAAGATGATGTGCGATGTCAGTGAGCAACGGCTCAAGCACATGAAATCTCTTTACCCGGAAGTTATCGCTGAAACCAGCTACGAAAAGATGATCAACGAGGGCGAGCTTGACGCCATCGTTATTGCGACCTCCGTCCGGTACCACTACCCGATGGCCAAGGCATCCCTCATGGCTGGCAAGCACACGATGATCGAGAAACCTCTGGCTGCCTCGGTCGCTGAATCTGAAGAACTGGTTGAAATCGCCAAGAAAAAAGGCCTCGTGCTAATGGTGGGCCACACCTTTCTCTATTCGCCTGCGGTCCGCCGCATCAAAGAAATCGTCGACTCCGGCGATGTCGGCGAAATCCGCTACATCAGCGCACGCCGCCTCAATCTGGGGCTCTTCCAAAAAGACATCAACGTGGCTTGGGATCTGGCCCCGCATGACATTTCTGTCATCCTCCACATCCTTCAGGATCAACCGTTGAGCGTGAGCTGCCGCGGTGCCGCCCACGTCACCCCGGGCATCGAAGACGTTACATCGATGTCGCTGCTCTTTTCGAAGAGCCGCTCCGCGATCATTCAAAGCAGCTGGCTCGACCCGCGCAAAATTCGCGAAATGACCATCGTCGGCAGCAAACGCATGATCGTTTACGACGACGTCGCTCCGCAGGAAAAAATCAAAATTTATGATGTGCGCGTAGATCGTCCGCCCCACTACGACACCTTCGCTGAGTTCCATTACGCCTACCACTACGGCGACGTCTATGCTCCTTACATCAAGCAAGACGAACCGCTAAAAACCGAGTGCCAACACTTCTTGGATTGTATCAAGAACGGCTCCACACCCATCACGAGTGGCGCCAAGGGTCTTGAAATCGTTCGCGTCCTCGAAGCGTCCTCGCAGTCGCTTAAGCTGAATGGCGCTCCGATCGATTTCAGCCCCGAAGCGAAAAAAGTCGCCACGAAATAGGCTTGTTTTGCTGTCCCAAAAACGGGGATGGAGTTTGTTTTTTCATCAAAGCTTTAACATGGATTTCGTCCCGCAACCGAACCAACAAATTGCGCCCAGCGTAAAGCTCGGCCGCAACGTCCGCATCTTCGGCTTTACCAATCTCTACGGTTGCGAAATTGGCGATGACACCAAGGTCGGCACTTTCGTTGAAATTCAAAAGGGGGCAAAAGT
>JAYTWC010000109.1:0-4153 GCA_043743635.1 Verrucomicrobiota bacterium
TGGCACCGCGGGCCCGGTAGGAAAGAGCGGTGTGGAGCACGGTTTCACCAAGCGAGATCGCTGTCGCGTTAACGCCGGTCTGCGCGTTGGTCACGAAAATGCGCCAATTGGCGGTCAGGGGGTTGCCGGTTTCGTAGTAGCCCACGGTGTAGAGATTGAGGTCGGCGGCATTCGGGCTGCGCACCGGAGGATGCGTCAGCTTGGTGGACACCCGCTCGTCGTTCAGGCGGGTGCGTTGGCCAGTCTGGGGATTCCAGCGGTAATACCGTGTTCCACCCGGATAACCGAGATTGGAGAACTGAAAACCGTTATCCGCGCAAAGGCCGATCAAGGTGCCATCGGCCAAAGCGACGGGCGCGCCCACCGGACTGCTGCCGTCGGTGTAACCCAACGTCGTCGGGGTTGCCGAACTATCGTCAATGCGATAAGTAATGAGCGTCGAGGGCAGGTTGAGAGAGGCCATGTTATCGTAGGGAGCACTCCAAACAAAGCCATGGCGCGGACCGACTCCGATCACCGAGCCCAATACCTCGTAGGCCGCCGTCTGCATGGCCACTTGGGGTTGGTACGTTGCCGTATCCGCATTCCAAAGGGTTTGGTGTATCCCGTCTGGGCCGTCCGAAACTCCCAGAAGTTTTCCCATCGGCAGCGCTTGCAGGCCGAAAGGACCAGCCAGAGGACTGGTGGCGGGAAAATTGTACACCGTGGTCAGGTTATTGATCGCATTGATCTTAACCATACGCCCATGATAACTTGTGTCGGGTATGGCACGGTTCGTCACAAACAGAAACTGGTTGCTGGAATCGGAATGAACCAAGGCCCTGATGTCGTAACCGAAGCCCATATCCGTGCCGTCCAGGATGGAAATATTGCCGCCTTGCGAAAGATCCAGGCCCGGATTCAGCTTCATCTCCCAGATGGTCGAACCGACTGAGTGCTCGATGCCGTAGCCTTTCTGCGAGGAGTCCTTCGCGAACATCAACATATGCCCAGCACCGCCATCCGGAGTCTCGATCGCATCACCCGCATCGGACCGGACTCGCACCCAGGCGTGACCAGGGGCAACTCGATTATAGGCAAATCCTACATAAAGTCCCCCACCGCCATCGCTGATCGGTCCGAAATTACAGCCCCGAACATTCACCGTCGGCGGAGTCCCGGCGAGGTCTGCAAAGCCCAGCTGGGCGAGAATACGAAGTGTCCGCGTAGCCAGATCAAATTTCCAAATTGTACCATTGTCATTGGTACCCCCGATGGACGTCACGCCATAGAGTGCTCCATTGACCAGCGCCGGAGTACTGGTCGGACGTCCACCGTCGAGGGGACGGGTGAAGCTATACAACGTCACCATCTGCTCCGGGTGATCCGGCGGGAAGCGTACAATCGCTCCACTGCTGGCGCTGCCGCCGGCGTTCGCCAGGGCATACATCATGCCGTCGCCGCTGTTGTAAACAAAGCCACCGACAGAGCCGATGTCGCTGTAGAACGGCAGGCCGGTGAACGGACTCGTGAGATTCGTGGCGCTGCTCGCGGGATTCAAAGTGAACAACGTGCCACCCTCGCTCGGGCCACCGCGCATGCCGGGGCCGACTAACACATCGGCAGAGTCAACCGCCACCACGGTCACATGACAAGTTGCGGTGACCGGCGTGGTTCCATCCGTAGCCCGAACAGTAATATCGGCCGTCTGCCCAACCGTCGCGGAGGCACTAACGGTCGCGGTGACCACCCACGCAGGAGGACCACCCGCGCCCGTGACCGTCGGAATCACGCCAACGGCCGACGAAGTGAACGTCGGCGTCTGCAGCGGACTGTCGGGATCGCTTAGCGTGGCAGTAAAGGTTACGGTCTGACCGGGATTGGCACTCAGCGTGGCCGGCACCCCGCTGATCGTCGGCGGATCGTTCGCCGCCACGATCGAAAGATAGACAATATACGGCGTGCCACCCGGCGTGTTGGTTAAGGAAAATTCATCGATGCCCGACCAATTCAGCGCGGGCGTGTAAGTCACGCGATTGCCAGCGATGGCGATTGTACCGTTGGCTGGCGGAACGCTCGTCGCCCACGTCGTACTGGAAACGCCAAACACCTGGCTGAAATCAATGACCACTGGCGTGTCCTCGGTTCCGGAGAGAGACACCGTGGTCGGCTTGGGAGTTACCGGTGATGACTGGTTGTTATGATTATCGGGCGCGCGTTTTTTCTCACGCTTGCACCCCGCCAGGCCCAATCCACCGATAAGAAATAGAAAGGCGCAGAAAAAGATAACGCCTGATTTGCCGCGAGAAAGAGATTGGTTTCCCGCAAGAGAGTTTCCAGAGATGTGCCTGTTTTGCATACGGTGTGAGATCGGATTGAGCCAAGTGGCGGCCCCACTGCTAGATAACGGGCCAAATCCTGAAAGATTTAGAGAAACCCCGGGAAACCAGGCTGAAATCCCTCAAAAACACCGCTCCCGTCAACGACCGCCGCACTGCCCGGGCTCACAGCGATGACTTTCATTGGGGGTGACCTAAGAAGCTTCCAGGACCTGCATAAGCCAAACCAACAGATTGAGGTCAACGTGTTCCACCCGCCGAGGAACGACGGTAGGGCGGTCACTCCGCTGACCGCCGCGTTTGGCACACGTCTCACACGGCGCGGAACGGAGTCCACTCCCTACCATCGAACCCGTCACTCGCAATCCCGCGCAGCGCCCTATTCGAGGCGCCTGACCTGGAGGACAACGCTCCGTCGCTGGCGCTTCCTAAACTTTGCGCCTTCGCGCCTTTGCGTGAAACCAACTTCCACTCAGCAAACCTTTGACTCGCGCAAAGACGCCAAGGCGCAAAGCATACCATCTATCTTTTTTCTCGTCCGCATTCTCAACCACTTTGCGCCTCGCCTCACCTCGTGTTGCTGATTGTTTTCACGTGCTTCATCTTGCTCCGCCGCCGTTTAAAAAGGAACCAAGCCGCGACGAAAGTGACTGTACTCACTCCTTACACTTTCTAATTCACATTCCACTCTCCGTATGATCTTCACCTCTCTTCGCCACAAACTCCGCGCCCGCACCTCGCTGGGTGTTTTGTCTTTCGCATTCGCGCTCATGCTGGCCGTGACGCCCGTCTTCGCCGCCGACACGCCCGCAGCCGCAGCCACCACCACTGACTCCGAAGTCATCGTCGCGGCAAAACCGACCGAACTTGAAACCGACAACGGCGGCGTGAACGGGAATCTCGTCGTCCCACCGGCACTCGGCGAAACCGAGGCCGGCAACGCCCTCACCTTCACCATCACGACCGAACCACACCATGGCCGCGTCGGTCTAGCCGGGGGCAACGACGGCGAATTCTTCAACAACAAATCTTCGCATCAGGGTTATTTTCTCTACCAGTCAGAGGCCGACTACGAGGGCAACGACTCGTTCAGTTATACCGTGCGCAATGAAACCACGGGCCTCGTCTTCAAAAACACCGTTGTTATTACGATCAAACTGCCACCGCCAATGGTGCTGGATAAGCTCGAAGTCAGCGCCACGCGCGACCACACCATGAAGGTCATCGAGGTCGCTGTCACCACCCGCCCGAACTGGCCCATAACCCACAAAATCGCCAGCCACGAGGACTTCATGACTCCGGAAGCACGCGCCGCCATCGTCAACCCCAAGATCGCCTACGTGCTCGACGAAAAGAAGAAGCCCCAGAACGGCACCGCCAAACTTGATCGCACCACCGGCCTGCTCACCTACTCACCCAATCCCGGCTTTATCGGTGAAGACAAGTTCGGCTACTATACCTTCGACGAACACAACCAGCAATTCGGTGTGGACAACGTCATCCGCGTTCAAGTCGAACCAACCCGCACCCTGCAACACATCGCGATTGACCGCTCCAAGAGCCGCGAAGTCGACCTCGTCTTCGTCATCAACAACTCGCCCTCGATGGCCGCCCACCAAAGCCGGATAGCAGAAAACCTAAGCCGCTTTCGGCAACTCTTCCGCGAACGCAATCTCGACTACCGCATCGGCGTATTGACAACCGATTTCGTAACTACGGATTCCTCCCGCAGCGCCGACGATCAATCCTATTTCAAGGAAGTCCGCTCCACTCAACTCGACAAAACCGGCAATCCCGTCCTCGACAAAAACAAGAAACCCAAGTCCACCACCAAA
>JAYTWC010000110.1:0-2050 GCA_043743635.1 Verrucomicrobiota bacterium
CCGAGCTCGGCGCCGACGACGTCATCGGAGGTGTAGATGCGCAGGTATTCGTTCATGAACGCCTGTTGCACGGCGATGGCGGCCTGTGGATCGCGCGAAGCGGTCATCACGGCGGTGGGCACGCGGCGGGCGACTTCTTCGGCGTGACTCGGACCTGAAAGAATGGCGTAACGAACATCGCCGAGCAGCTCGGCCACCAGTTCGCTCATGCGTTTGCACGAACCAGTCTCTATGCCCTTGGCAACGTTGACGTAGATAAGTTGGTTCGGCCTCGGAACAGCGGCGAGTTTGCCGAGCAGGCCGCGCATGTACTGGCTGGGTGCGGCGAGCACGACGATGTCGGTGTTGGCGCAGGCAGCGGCCAGATCGGGCTCAAAGCGCAGCGCGGCGGGGAGATCGACGCCTTTGAGGAATTTTTCGTTGCGACGAGTGCGCGCCATTTCCGCGAGGTAATCGGGGAACGGTCCCCAGAGGGTGACCGCGTGTTTGTTCTCACACAGAACCATGGCCAGGGCCGTGCCCCAACCGCCGTCGCTTAGTACGCTGATGTTCATTTTGGAGATAGAAAGAGGGACAGCTACTGGTGGGTTTAGCGCAGAATAGGTAGTTATTGTCCGCTTGAGCCGCCGGGCTTGAAGGCCGTGGCGAAGTAAACGGCGAGCAGGATGAAAGCGAAGCTCACGGCGTAGTTCCAGGTGAGGCGTTCCTTGAGCACGATCCAGGCGAAAACGACAAAGACGCCGAGCGTGATAACCTCTTGGATGATTTTCAACTGGTAGCCTGTGAACGTGCCACTGAGGTAGCCGGCGCGGTTGGCCGGAACCATCAGACAGTATTCAAAAAAAGCGATGCCCCATGAGACGAGAATGATCGCGAGCATGGATTTACCTTCGAGAAATTTGAATTTCAGGTGCCCGTACCACGCTAGGGTCATGAAGATGTTGGAGCAGACGAGGAGGAGAATGGTTTTCATTGAGAGGCGAAGCTTTACTTACCGCTGAGATCGCGGAGAGCGCAGAGGTTTAGAATTTGTAGTACGCTTTAAACCACTCGACGAAGTGTTGCAGGCCGTCGTCGAGTGAGGTGTGTGGCTCAAAGCCTACGGCCGCGTGAACGCGGTCGATACTGGCACAGGTTTCGGGCAGGTCGCCTGGTTGGGGTGGGAGGAGTTCGATTTGCGCAGAGCGGCCGAGAAGTTTTTCAAGCATTTGCACGAACAGGCGCATTTCAACGGGGCGGTGATGGCCGAGATTGAAGACGCGGTACGGCGGCGTGGGGCGGTCAACCGGCGGGTAGAGCAGCACCTTCAACACGCCATCGACAATGTCTTCGATGTAAGTGAAGTCGCGGAGGGATTTGCCTTCGTTGAAAAGCTTCAGCGGTTTTCCTTCGCAAATTGCTTTGGAGAAAATGATCGGCGTCATGTCGGGCCGTCCCCACGGGCCGTACACGGTGAAGAAGCGCAGGCCGGTGATCATCAGGCCGTGGAGGTGCGCGTAGCTGTGAGCCATGAGTTCATTGCACTTTTTGGTGGCTCCGTAAAACGAGATGGGTTGATCGGTGATCTGGTCTTCGGAGAAGGGGAGTTTCGCACCGGCTCCGTAGATGCTGCTCGAGGAAGCGAAGACGAGGTGTTTGGGCGGATGTGCGCGGCAGGCTTCGAGGATATTGAGGAAGCCGGTGATGTTGCTCTGCACGTAGGCGGCGGGGTTTTCAGAGCTGTAACGAACGCCCGCTTGCGCGCCGAGGTGGACCACGTAGTCGGGTTTAAAGTGGGCGAAGAGTCCGTTTAAGGCGGCGGCATCGCTGAAATCGCTTTTGAGAAAGCGAAAATTTTCAATCTTCTCCAGCTCGGCGAGGCGCGCGCGCTTGAGCTCGACGGAGTAGTAGGCGTCGAGGTTGTCGATACCGAGGACTTCGCAGCGGTTGCTTTCGCCAAGGCGGCGCGACACGTGGTAACCGATGAAGCCGGCGGCGCCGGTCACAAGGACTTTCATGGGCGGCCGATTTAGAGGATAAGACGGGCGCGCGGCTAGCCTGAAGATGCTGC
>JAYTWC010000111.1:0-3485 GCA_043743635.1 Verrucomicrobiota bacterium
GGGGGAGATCTCGTTCTACCAACGACCGCTAAATTGAACTCTTCCGGCCTGCGCTTGCACACTCTTGACCACGTAGAAATCGTCGGAGCCTTCCCGCCCGATAAGCCGATCGCCGGAAATTGGATTGATGCCAAACAAACCGTCACCGCCAGCGATGGGAAGACCTTCGCTCTTCGTCGCCAGCGCATCGCTGCCGGAACCACGATCGTTTTCGCCCCAGACGTTGACACTCCCGTATTTGCCTTCGTCCGCGCCGTCCGTCCCTCTGTCACCTATGACCCCATTCGCCCCATGACCAGCACCACCGAATGGACTATACAGGTCGGCGTCGGCGACCGCTACGGCCTCAACTTCAGCTATCGCAATATCACACCGGCCACCATTCCCGCCACGCTAGAAATAGTTCAAGCCAACGGTTCCGTGCTGCGTACCGATCCGCTCGAATTCGCACCTTCATCCTCGAAGACCGAATGGTCCGTCCTCCGCGCCCGCACCGGCGCCAGCATCAACGCCGGCACCTACACGCTGCGCGTCAAAGTCCCAACGCCCGCCGCACTGCAACTCAACACCCTGGAGGTGGAATAATCCATGAAGCGCATCTTCGCCTATGTTTCTTTTCTGTTTCTCTTCGCAGTGATATCGAACGCGCAAGCACTTCGCGAACGCCAGTCCTGGGATGACCAGTGGCGTTTCAATCTCGGCGACACACCCAGCGCATCCGCCGCTGACTTCAACGATTCCACCTGGCGTCAGCTCTCGCTACCGCACGACTGGAGTATCGAAGGCCGAACGAATCCAAACGCTGCATCACTGGGTGGCGGCGGTTTTTTCCCGACAGGCACCGGCTGGTACCGTCGCACGTTTGTTGCCCCAACTTCCTGGATAGGCAAACGTATCCTCGTCGAGTTCGAAGGCGTTTCTGGAAATGCCGAAATCTGGCTCAATGGCCAGTCCCTCGCGACGCACCCCAACACCTTTACATCGTTCTTCGTCGATCTGTCATCTCAACTCAAATTCGGCTGCGACAACATCCTCGCCCTCCGTGTTGATAATTCTCAGCAACCCAACACACGCTATTACACCGGCTCCGGCCTCTACCGCCACATCTGGCTGCATGTCACTGGTTCGGTTCACATCACACCGTGGGGCGTCTTTGCCACGACCACCGACCTTACCACCGACAACGCGACGGTTCAGATTCTTACCATTGTCCGCAACAGCAGCGATGCTCCCGCCACACTTTCACTCCAGACCCAACTATTCGCTCCTAATGGCCAACCCGTCCAAATCCTCAAGGAGACCGCGCCTATCCCCGTAGTTCTGGTTGGCGGTGGCGAACAGTGTGTCACGTATTACGTGACACTTAAAACACCACAACCCTGGTCGCCCGAGACGCCTGTTCTCTACCGCGCCATCACTCGCGTTAGCGTCGCAGCCCGAGTCGTTGACGAAGTCAGTACATCTTTCGGCCTTCGTACGATCAAAGTATCGGCCGCGCGAGGTTTCGAGCTCAATGGCCAGCCGCTCAAACTTCGCGGTGGCAACGTCCATTCCGATCACGGCCCGCTCGGAGCCGCGTCCTTTAATCGCGCCGAAGAACACAAAGTGCAGCTCTTGAAATCTGCTGGCTTCAACGCCGTTCGCACAGCCCATAACCCACCTGCTCCGGCATTTCTCGAAGCCTGCGACCGCCTCGGCCTGCTCGTCGTCGAGGAAGCGTTTGACTGCTGGGAAAAGGGCAAAGTCGCCCACGACTACAGCAAGGCTTTCAAGGAATGGTGGCAGCGCGATATCGATGGCATGGTCATGCGTGACCGCAATCACCCTTCCGTCATCATGTGGAGCACCGGTAACGAACTCTACGAACGAGGCAACGCCAACGGCGTACGCATCGCAACCGAACTCGCCAAACGTATCCGAGAGCTGGATGCGAGTCGCCCGCTCACCGCCGGCATCAATGGCCTGGGTAAGGACGGCGATTGGACAAAACTCGACCCACTCTTCGCCACACTCGATGTCGCCGGCTACAACTATGAACTCCCTCGTCACAGCGACGACCACGCTCGTCAGCCCTCGCGAGTCATCATGGGTGCCGAGTCCTACCAAACCGATGCAGCACAAAACTGGAGCACGGTTCTTAGTCAGCCCTACATCATCGGCGACTTTGTTTGGAGCGCGTTGGACTATCTCGGTGAAGCCGGTATAGGACGCGTTTTCCCGTCTGATCAGATTGTCGCTCCGCATTGGATCGGCACCCATTACCCATGGCATGGTGCCGCCTGCGGTGACATCGATCTTACCGGTTTTCGCAAACCCATCTCCTACTATCGTGAGATAATTTGGAGTGGCCGCGGCGCCAAGCTCTACGCCACGGTCCTGACCCCGTCACCCGATGGTAAGCCATGGAATCTTTCGCAATGGGCGACGCCGCCAGCCGAATCGCACTGGACGTGGCCAGGTATGGAAGGCAAAGAGCTTCAGGTTGAAGTCTATTCCCGCTATGAGTCAGTTCGGCTTTATCTAAACGGCCGGCTGCTTGGCGAAAAGCCGACCACCGAAACCAATCAATACAAAGCAAGCTTCAACGTTTCCTACGCACCCGGTGTACTCACTGCGGCTGGCTTGCGCGACGGCAAGGAGGTCGAACGTTTTGCCCTCCAAACGACCGAAGAATCCCTGCATCTCAACCTATCTGCAGACCGTACAACGCTGCAGGCCAACAATCAGGAGCTCGCCTATATCGTGGTCGAGGCCGTTGATAAAGCAGGCCGCACACACCCCCGAGCCGACCAATCCATCTTCTACTCCGTCAGCGGGCCGGCAAACATCATCGCCATCGGTAGTGCGGATCTGACTACAACTGAACCCTACAACATCAACCAACGCCGACTCTACCAAGGCCGAACCATCATCATCCTTCGCTCCAATGGAGAAACCGGCAAAATCACACTCAGCGCCAGCGCACCCGGGCTAAAAAAACACTCCATAACACTCATGGCTGTCACAGCGCCATAACCTTTATCCATGGTACAACTACGTTTCTCTCTCCTCGCACTTCTGCTCTCACTGGCGTCGTTTATCCGCGCAGAAGTCACCTGCCCGGTCATCTTTGGCAACCACATGGTTCTCCAACGTGAGCGCCCCGTGGCCATCTGGGGCAACGCATCCGCCGGCGAAAAGATCACCGTACTCTTTGCCGGCCAAACGAAGACCACCACTGCCACCGCGGAAGGCACTTGGCGCGTCGATCTCGACGCCATGCCAGCGAGCCGAGACCCGCGCACGCTGACGATCCGAGGCGATAACAACCTAAACTTCTCCGATGTGCTTGTCGGTGAAGTTTGGTTCTGCTCTGGCCAGTCCAACATGGAAAAACAGCTCGGGCCACGCAAAGGCCAGAAGCCAACCGACAATTACGAAGCAGCCATCCGCGAAGCGAGCCACCCGCTGCTCCGCCTTTATCAAGTTCCTCATTACGGTAAACC
>JAYTWC010000112.1:0-1918 GCA_043743635.1 Verrucomicrobiota bacterium
ATCGTAGCGGCGTCGGACGGCGTAATGTCGTTGGCGACAACGACTCGTTTATCAGCGAGCTTGCTAAGATTTTGTCCCGCTTGCCCGAGCAAATTTTGCAGAACACGCTGGGCGACGTCGCGGATGTCACCGGCACGTTCGCGCAGATACTCGTCGTCGATCTCGTCGAAGGCTTTGATGTACTTTTGCGAAACGTTGTTGAAACACGTCTCAACATTCACACCTGACGTCTCGAATTCGCGAATCGTTTCCGTGATCAACGCCTGATCTTCAATTACCAACAGATGCGCATCAAAAATTCGTGCCTCGTCCGGACCGAGATTTTTTTCCACTTCGTCCTGAATCTTTTGGATCTGTTGACGCGTCACCAGCAGCGCGTGCTCGAAGCGGGCGATTTCGTCGATGCGTTTGGCGACATCAACCTCGTACGAGGGGATTTCTACATCGCTCTGAATATACAGAAACACCGGTCCGTAGGCGATCCCCTGTGATGCGGAAATGCCTGTGACAATAACCTCATTTTGAGATCGGGGTTCCATGAAACTAAGTTCGCTGCAGCATGCGATCAGCCGCACGTGAGGATAACCCCGTACCGGCACCTTGGGTCAAACGATTTCTGTCTCCAGAATGAAAGTATGTCGTCCCCAAGATTCCTGAATGCGCCCCACAACCGAATTCACCGGCGAATCGTGCCGCAACAAAGCGAAACATGCACTCCCACTTCCACTCATCGCCACCGCAAGGCCGAACTCACTTCGAAGCCGCTCCAACAAAGCAGGCATCGCAACGTATTTCTCAAAAGCCGCCCGCTCCATGTTATTATAAAGCAAGTCCTCAGCCGGCGCGTCGCTCTTTCGCCAATGGCCAAGCTTCGCTTCCGCTTCACCTACGCACAGATAACTTGCCGGCGCGACCGCGATCATTTGCCCGTAAGCCCAGGCGGTCGCGATACCGAAACTGGGTTTGAATATTAACACACGCCGCCCGCTCAACCGCGCGCCACTCTGTGTCTCTAACAACTCGATCTGCTCCCCGCGTCCACGCATCACCAGAGGCTTTCCGTGCAAAAAAAGCGGGCAATCCGAGCCAAGCTTTACCGCTAAATTCAACATCGCCTCGCTCCCGAGCGGCCGCTCTGCCAATCGATTTAAGCCTTGAAGCGCCGCCACCGCGTTGCTGCTGCCGCCGCCCAAGCCTGCGCCCATCGGTATTCGTTTTTCCAACACAAACCGCGCACCCAGACCCTCACCCGTGGCCCCAATAAACGCCTTGGCCGCTTTCAGGATCAGGTTTGTACCGTCGCGCGGTACAGATGGATCGTCGCATTCAAGAGTGAATTTACCGTCCAGCGTCCGCTCAACCCGCAAGGTATCACCGAACTTCACCGGAGCCACCACCGAGACCAAATCATGAAAGCCATCCGCCCGCCGACCAGTTATAGCCAGAAAGAGATTTAGCTTAGCGGGCGAAAAAATGACGTCGGAAATCACGCGAAACCACTCATCGCCGCCTTTGTCCCACTTGGAAAGCGTGAAAATCACCCTCCTTTTGCACTTCCGCTTGGCCGGATTTCGTGTGCATTAGAGTGATATATGTCCTGCGACCTCATTCTCGCCCTCGACGTCCCCACCCGCGAACAAGCCGCTCCGATCCTGCGCCAGCTGCGCGGCAACCTCCGCTGGGTCAAAATCGGCCTGCAAATGTTCACCGCCTACGGCCCCGACTACGTCAAGGCCATCGCGGATGACGGCTTCAATATTTTCCTCGATCTAAAACTACACGACATCCCTAACACCGTCGCCAAAGCAATCGAGTCGCTCGCTCCGCTGCCCATCGGCATGCTCACCCTCCACACCGGTGGCGGGCGCGAAATGATGAACGCCGCCAAACAAGCCCAGCTGGCCACCAAGCCCGACCT
>JAYTWC010000113.1:0-6882 GCA_043743635.1 Verrucomicrobiota bacterium
TTGCTGGTCGGTTTATTATTGATCCAACCCAACGGTGCTACCCAGCCTGCTGGCGGCGTCCAATCCACCGGCCAATCCACCGCCTCCATCGGCATTAAAGGGGTGAAATAGCCAGCTTCAGTTTTACCATACCAATCGGTAGAGGCATACTGCGGATGACTTTTCATCCACGCTCCCCATTGCTTCCAGCCACCGAGAGCACTGTTGTCCGGTGTACCTGAAGCCACATCACCGCCTGTCGCCGCAGTGTATTCATACCCCCAAGCTACCGAGCCAAGCAAGGGAACCCGTCCGGCCGACTCTTCACCTGCAGAAGATGCGCGCATCTCGTTGAGATGGCTTGAATTCATCTCGTCCACATTGCCCCAGAACAATTGCGGTGGCCAGGCGTAACCACCTGCCCCCCAGGGCTGCCCAAAGACACCGTTATTTTCATAAAGAAAAACCGGTCGGTCGGCGCTCAGGCCTGCCGCCGGACCATAGGTGGCACCGCTGGAAGAACTGGAACTCGTTGAACCCGATGACGAACTGCTACTGCTCGACGAGCTACCGCTGGAGGAGGAACTCGAGCTCGATGAGCTAGAGCTACTGGATGACGAACCAGCTGAACTGCTTTTATTGCCGCTGCTTTTATCTTTTCCGCAACCAACGAGAAAAAGGCATGCGATAGAAATTATATAAACCGTGAACGAGCGGAAGTTGCACATATTATTCGCATATGGCTAAAATGCATGGCGAACAAAGCAATCGCGTGATGGCCTGCGCACGGGTTTTACATCTTACTAATGAACCGCAGATCTGGAAGCCGAGTTTGGTATTTATATTTTTCATCAGCCAACCGTCTCGCAGCATCTATTACTTTTAACCAAAAACGCAGTTTAAACCATAAAGAGACAGAGGCATGGAGGAGGGCGGATGAGAGAGAAATTTCCGACCGGTTCCTTATCAGTTCATTTTTGAGTTTCCCGGACCACCAGATTGTTCATCACGGCGTGCGGCGGGGAACGGCTTTTCCCACCATTTGGTTAAAAGAGGTCAAAAATTGAATCCCGTTTTGGCTCTGATTCCATGGTTATAAATGTGACGTTACCGAACCATTAATTATCTGCACCAGGCCACATGGCCAGACTCTGTTTGGCTACGCCTTTTTCAGGGGCTGCATTTGTCTTTCGAAAAGCAGGCATCGATTTGAGAAAGGACTTGTTGCATGCATTGCTTGAGTGCGTTTTGCAGCGCGCCTTGGACTTCAGAGGTCGTGGATGCCCAATTGGGACCCGCATATTGGCCGCGAATAATGACCGGCTCGGAGGCGGGTTTGTCTTTTGAACAACATTCCAGCTTGAGAACAATCACCGCAGTTTTTGAGGATAGGATGTTGCTTACATAAGCCTTTAGGACGATGACTTTGATTGCCAATGGCGCTTCGTCTTTCGAAACCTTTTCAGATATGACGTATCTTTCTGGCGCGAGATCGTTGAATGATTGTACGATCCAAGCAGTGAGATCATCTGCGTGAAAAGGACGCCCGGCGACTTGGCCGAGCGATTCGGAATTCGTACGCTGATCTTCAATTTGGAGCAGGCAAACTTGCTTCACTGAGGCTTTGATCCGAGCGCCCGAAGCGGAAATATCAGCCGTCGAAAGCGTTAGTTTTGCGGGCTCCGTCGTGCAGCTGCAGAGGATCAGCCCAAAAATGAGGCTGCTGAGCCCTGCCCATTTCATGGCGATATTATTTAAGGGTTGAGACTAATTCGCCACTGGGCGTGCGCACCCAAACTCGGGGATCAGCGGTATGAACCGTGTAACCATTGACCCAGATCACGGCGAGTCCGGATCCGCCGCGTGAAGAAATTGGGACCACTTTGTCGGGTTTGGCATTGGCGGGTGGTTCGTAAAGCGCATGGTCTTTAGTTCCCGGCTGTTCCAGATCGAAGACGAGCATTTTGGCGATTTCGCTTAGTCCGACATCGAGGGCTTCGCGGGCTTTCTTGCCATTTTCGTCCGCCCAGAGTTTTGCATTGGGCTCTTTGTCTTTCGAGGCGGCAGTGCCGAGGATGGAGACAACTGACAGTTTGTTGTAATAAAGGAGAGGCACCTCGTCGGCGTCTCTTTTTTCGGCCTTCTTGATCAAGGCATCGGAGCGTGGGCGCAACTCCACACGGGCTGCGACGATGATCGCATCGAATTTTGGCGTTAAATAATAGTCCACGTTGACGACGAGCACGGCGTTGCCCGTCGTCTTGCTGAGCAGGGCTGTCACCGAGTTTTGCCCGGCTGTCTGGCTGGTCTGGGTTTTCGCGTCTTTCAACCAGGCCGCAGAGCCAATCTCATTTTGAACGGCGGCCGTGAGGATGGCGCTGGCCTCGTAGCCGATCAAAGCATTGCGCACAGGGATGATCGCCTGTTCTGCTTTTTTGGCCCGCGCATTCTCGACGCTCAGGTCGATGATGGCGCCAATCAGGCCACCACCGGTGGCGGCTCCTGTGTTCGATGCGTCGATGGTCGTCCCGATTTCCTGCGAAGTGACGCCGACCAGGATTTCGGAAGGCGACGCCTGATTGCTGGCGGTTGTCAGCGGAATCCGTGGCGCCGTGGCGCAACCGGTGAATAGAGAGAGAGCAAATAATACTGGGGTAAACAGCCCTGCCCGTTTGAGTAGAGAGGTAGCATCCATACTGGAAAGCAAATCCAGTCGAAGACTAACCAATTATATCATGCAACCATTATCTGAGCTGGATCAGGGCTAGTGGCTAATTGCCTGTCCGGCGTCGCGGCAATAGGCCATTTCTTATAGCGGCAGGTTGATGTTGGCTAGGGAAGCAGTGATGGCGTCCTGGATTGGGCCGGGATACACGCCGAGCCAGACGATACCTACAATTAGGAGGACGCACAGAAGCTTGGTTGACCAGTCGAGAGACAGAGACTCTGCAGTGCGAGCTTCGGACGTTTTTTCACCGAAGACACCTTTGCGGATTACCTGGAGATAATAATAGATTGCAACCGCGGAGTTGATCACGGTGATGATCACGAGGGCGAGGTGGCCTTTCGCGAGCGCGGCGGACAGAAGGCCGAACTTACCGATAAAGCCAACAAACGGAGGAATGCCGGCGAGACCGAAGACCGCAACGACGAGCGTCAGGGCGAGCAGCGGCGAGCGGCGGTGCAGGCCGGAGAGTTCTTCGATTTCGACGTTGGTGCCGTCCTTGGAGACTTTGCAGATCACGACGAAGCAGGCGGTGACCATCAGTAGGTATCCGACAATGTAATACAGAGCGGCGGTGAAGCCGGCGGTGCCAAGTGCGGTGAAACCGACGACGGCGTAACCGGCGTGGGCGATACCCGAGAAACCGAGCAGGCGTTTGAAATCTTTTTGTACGAGGGCGATCAGGTTGCCGTAGCACATCGAGAGGATGGCGAGGCCGCTGAGCAGCGTGGCGATGGAGTGGTTATCGGGTGTGGCGAGGGAAACGAGGCGGACGAGCACGGCGACGGCTCCGACTTTGGGCAGCGAGGCGATGTAGCCGGCGGTTTCGTTGGAGGCACCTTGGTAAACGTCGGGTGTCCAGAAGTGAAACGGGAAAATGGCGAGTTTGTAGTAGAAACCGGCAAACGCCATCGTGAGGGCGACAATCGCGAGCGGCGTGGTGGCGATCGGCGCGAGCTTTGCGAACATCTCGGGCAGATGGGTCGAGCCGGTGAGGCCGAACAAGTAGCTAAAGCCAAAGAACATGACGCCGTTGGCGGCGACGCCGAACATGATGTACTTGATGGCGGATTCCATCTGCACGCGCTGGCCGTCGCGTTCGCGTCGCATGGCGACCATCAGGTAGAGCGGAAAGGACGAGAGTTCGAGGGCGATGACGAGCGAGAGGACTTCCACGCTGCTGACGAGCATCACGAGGCCGAGCACACTGAGATTTAGGAACAGGAAATACTCGGGCTTTGTTTCGTCGCGGATGTCGGGGAGTTTTCCACTCAGGAGAAGCGTGAGAACGTAACCGCCACAGAGTACAATTTTCAACCACTGCGAAAAGGCATCGACGCGATACGCGCCGTCGAAAAGGAGGGCACTTTGCGGGAGTGTGACGATGCTGGCACCGAGCGCGACGAGGGCGACGAAGAGCGCGCCTGCGCGGGCGGCTTTGCCTTGGTTTTGGCCAAGCGTGACGACGAAAAGGCCGAGTGCGCCGGCAAGGAGCACTAGCTCAGGAAAGAAGGCCATGGCGGGGAAGGGAGTCATTGCGGAAAGGAGTCAGGAGCCAGGATTCAGGAGGGCAGAAGACTGAGGATCAGCGGCCGATTTGTTGGAGGAGGTGGACGACGGATTCGTGCATGATGGCGACGAAGGGCTGTGGGTTCAGGCCGATCCATACGACAAATACAAGCAACGGTGTGAGCGTGAGGATCTCGCGGACGTTGAGATCGGCCGTGCCGGTGTGGTCGGGGTTGTCGGTACCGCCGTAAACGAGACGCTGGAGCATGCGGAGGTTGTAGGCGGCTGCAGCGACGACGCCGGGGACGGCGCAGAGCACGAGGAGCGTGGAAACTTTGAAACCACCGGCGAGGACGAGGAATTCGCCGATGAAGCTATTAGTGCCGGGGAAGCCGAGAGACGAGAGACAGAAAACGCCGAGGAACGTTGCGAGGATCGGCATGGTTTTGCCGATACCGGCTGATTTGGCGAGATCGCGGGTGTGCAGGCGTTCGTAGATGATGCCGACGCAGATGAACAACGCGCCGGTGGTGACACCGTGATTGATCATGACGAGCGTGGCACCTTCGATGCCTTGGACGTTGAGAGCAAAAATACCGAGGGTGCAGAAGCCCATGTGACCAACGGAGGAGTAGGCCACGAGTTTCTTCATGTCAGCCTGCGCGAGGGCAGCGAGACCACCGTAGACGATGCCGGCGACGGAGAGCCACAGAAGGGCGGGCGCGAAATGCGTCGCGGCCCAAGGTGTGATTGGCAGTGCGAAACGGAGGAAGCCGTACGTGCCCATCTTGAGGAGCACCGAGGCCAGAATGACCGAACCAGCGGTTGGAGCCTCAACGTGGGCAGCAGGCAACCACGTGTGGAACGGGAACATGGGGACCTTGATCGCGAAGGAAATGAAGAACGCGGCGAAGACCCACGTTTGGAAACCATGCGAGAACGTGTGGCCTGTTGCCATCGTGGTGGGGAGGTCGAAGCCGCCGGCTTGCAAGCGCAGCGCGATGAGCGCGACGAGCAGGAAGACCGAGCCAGACATCGTGTAGATGAAGAACTTGATCGAAGCGTAGATTTTGCGCGGACCGCCCCAGACGCCGATCATGAGCGCCATCGGGATGAGCATTGCTTCCCAGAACACGAAGAAGAGAACGGTATCGAGCGCGCTGAACACACCGATCATGGCGGCTTCCATGACAAGGAGCGCGATCATGAATTCTTTGACCCGAACCTTGATATAGGTCCAGGAGGCCAGTACGCAGAGTGGTGTGATCAGCGTGGTGAGGAGGATGAGCAACAGGCTGATGCCATCCACGCCGAGCGTGTAGTTGATTTTCAACGACGGAATCCAGGTGTGGCTTTCGCCGAATTGGAATGCGGCGGTGGAGGCGTCGAAGCCGATGTAGAGATTAACCGAGAAGATGGCGGCGGCGACGGTGAGGCCGAGCGTCCACCAGCGGACGAGTTTCTCGTCAGGCAGCAGCGCGGCGATCGCGGCGGCGAGCAGCGGAGCGAAGATGAGGATACTGAGAAAGGGCAGGCCCTCGTTGGCGGCGAATGGTGTCATGGCGCGGGACCGTTAAAAGATGAAGATGAACGCGAGGAGAAGTACCGCGGCCAAGCCGAACGCGACGGTCAGGCTTTCCTGGATCGCACCGCGCTGAGCGCCACGCAAGCGGGCGCCAAAGTTGCGGAAGCTGGAGGCGAACCCGTCAACGATACCATCGATTACGGCACCGTCGAAAATACCGACGAGGCGCGAGGTGCGCATGAGCGGGATGAGGCCGCCGTTGTTGTAGATTTCACCGACAAAATTATCGATGGCCTGGATCGGCTTCTTGGCGAGCCAGAGGAAGGCCGGGCCGCCCTTGCGCCAGAGAATGTCGAGATCGAGTGAGATTTTTGCCTCTGGCGTGAGTTTCTTCAACATGAGGAAGAAGCCGAGCGCGGTGAAGAGGAGAATCTGCAATGTCTCCATCACGTGGTTCGTGTTGTACGGATTGTAGACCACGTCCTGAAGTGGCAGTTTGCTGTAGAGGTAAGGCGTGTAACTGCCGATGAAGATACAGAGGAAAGCGGCGATGCTCATGGCCACCGTCATGTTCCAGACGGGATCTTTGGCTTTTTCCCAGGTTGCAGGCTTGCAATTGTTTTTGCCGAAGAAAATGAAGTACGGAACCTTCAGGCCGGTGTGGAGGAATGTACCAGCAGAGGCGAGCATGAGGAGGAAACCGACCCAGAGCAGGTGGCTGTCAAAGCCCGCCTGAACGATCATCGACTTTGAAACGAAACCACTGAAAAGCGGGAAGGCCGAGATGGAGAGACCGCCGATGAGCGTGAGGATAAACGTGACGGGCATCTTTTTGTAGAGGCCGCCTAGTTCGGTGAACTTGCTCTCGCCGGTTTGGTGAAGAACGGTGCCGCAGCCCATGAAGAGCAGGCCCTTGTAGAGAAT
Source organism: Verrucomicrobiota bacterium (assembly GCA_043743635.1). GTDB lineage: Bacteria > Verrucomicrobiota > Verrucomicrobiia > Opitutales > Opitutaceae > JADKHC01. Next base: position 6,663 of record JAYTWC010000113.1, read on the forward strand.
GTGGGCGAAGGCGTGAGCGCAGACGCCGTTGAAGGCGAGGCGGCCGAAGTCGGTGTTGAGATTGGCGAGGCCGACACCGGCGACCATGTAACCGACCTGGGAAATAACGTGGTAGGCGAGGAGGCGACGGCTGTCGTTTTCGAGCACGGCATAAACGACGCCGTAGAGCGCCATGATGACGCCGAGCGGGATCAGGATCTGGAAGCCCGGGACGCCGCGC
>JAYTWC010000114.1:0-2273 GCA_043743635.1 Verrucomicrobiota bacterium
GAACTATTCGTTCCGCATTCGCGCTACGACATCATCGCCAAGCTCCACGCGCTCGGGCATATCCAGAGCGAAGAACAACGCGATGACGGCGTCGCCATCCACGGACGTTTCCCCGCCTCACAGTCCGCGCTCTTCGCCCCTTTTGTCGTTACGAAATAAAGAGCGCGACGCCGTTTAAATCACGTCGTAAACCTGCACTCGCGCCCAAAGCGGGCGGAAATTTTGGTTAAACGCATCATGGAGTGGATCGACTTGGTAAACATCGTGCGCCGCGATGTCTTTAAACACGACGGTAAGCCCAAAAGTATAACTGCTGTCGCGCACCGGGCGCTCTGGCATCGCCGCCGGCGCACCGATGTAAAGGGCTTCCACGGACTTGATCCCGCGAAGCGATTCCATACCTCGCAGTAAGGCATCACGTTGAGCCGGGGACGTTTCTGGTTTCAACCAGAAGAAAACGGAATGGATAAGCATGGCGCAGTTGTCCCAGTGAAAGCCGGGATTTGGCAAGCCGCGAAAAATGACGCATAAAAGCTCTTTCAGAAACCTTGACGTGATCCGATTCACCCTCAATTTCCCAACCTTCTTGCCTGATGGTGTAATGGCAGCACAGGTGACTTTGACTCACCTAGTCATGGTTCGAATCCATGTCGGGCAGCCATTCGAGAAAAACGTGCGCGGGCGCACATTTTTCTCGGCGATGAAACCGTTGGCAATCCAGCCAACTCCTCGGTCAATCCTCCGCCGGGATGTCGCCTCTCCAAACAATTTCACGCCACCGTGGGTGCCTGAGTCACGATAGGCACGGCTTGACAATGTGGCCTTTTTGGCCACTCTCAGACATGCCCTCATGCGCATCATCACCCGGAAATTCCTCGAAGACGCAAAACGCATCCACCCGAAAGCACGCGCACCACTTGATCATTGGCACCGGATTACCCGATTAGCTCGCTGGCAAAATCTCGCCCAAACCCGGCAAACCTTTGCCCACGCAGATCAGGTCACCGTCAAAAGTAAACGCACCGTCACCGTCTTCAATATCTCCAACGATTTCCGTCTGATCACTGCGATCCACTACAATCGGCAGGAGGTCTACACCATGCGGTTCCTGACCCATGCCGAGTACGACAAAAGAACATGGATGACATCCCTATGAAAACCACTTCTCCCACGCTAAAATTTTCCACACTACCCAAGACCTATGCCGGTCTTGTGGCCCTGCATCTTCCACGTCCAATTCACGACGACGTGAGCTACACCAACGCCGTGGAAACGGTCCACGCCCTCGCCGGCTTCAAGCTCAACCGCGATCAGGAAGACTATCTCGAATTGATGGGGAAACTCATCGAGGATTATGAGCGTGAGACCAGTCCGGAACCGGCACCGGTCGCTGGCATCGAGTCGCTTAAGTTTCTTTTGGAATCCAATGGCCTGGCGGGCGACGATCTTGCGGGTATTCTTGGTGTTGATCGTTCCATCGCCTACCGCATTTTGAAAGGCACCCGCAATCTCACGGCGGATCACATCAAGACCCTTGCCGCTAGGTTCTCGGTGAGCGCCGATCTGTTTCTCGTATAATCTCACGCAGCCAATTCACCTCAAAAAGTTCGTGCCTTCATCCAGCCCGGGCAGCCATTCGACGCGCCGCTGAACGCGGTTTGCTCATGGCCTACGGTCGGCTTGATCGGCGAATCGGGGTTATCCCACGAACAAATAAGTGACTACTTCAGGTACGATGCGCCGGAACCGTGACCTTCGCGTGTGTTTTTCGGAAATCGGCGGGAGTCAACCCTGTGGCTTGGCGAAACGCGGAGTAAAATGTCGGCGTTGTTCCAAACCCGCATTCGGCCGCAATCTGATCGATGGTTCGCTTTTGGGGCAGCTGCATGAGCGCTTGTGCCCGTTGCACACGTAGCTTGGTGAGGTACTCGTGTGGCGATTGGCTTAGGTATTCGCGAAAACGCATTTCGAGTGTCCTCTTCGATACGGCCGCGTGTTCCGCAATTTGGGCAACGTTAAATTGCGCCTTCAAATTTCCCCTCATATAACCAAGCGCTTGGTGCACTACGGGATCTGCGCAATACATCATGTCCGTGGATTGGCGCGCGGCAATTCCGTCAGAATCCAACAACAAATCCTCCCTCGGCGCCGGGGCTCCTTGCATCATTCGGTCAAGCAGAGCGGCGGCTTCCCAACCCACCCGCTCTGAGTTCCGTGAGACGCTGGTCAGGGCGGGAACCGTGTGTTCACAAATCGTTTCATCGTTATCCATT
>JAYTWC010000115.1:0-1943 GCA_043743635.1 Verrucomicrobiota bacterium
CTCGCCGGCCGTCCAGTCTTCGCCCACTCTGTCGCTGCGTTTCTCGAAAGTGGCGTCGCCGATTTCTACGCCGTCGTTTACCGCGATCAGCGCCAGATGACCGAGCTTTCCGCCTTCGCGCCAACGCCCACCGTATTCGTAAAAGGCGGACGCGAACGGCAGAATTCCGTCGCCAACGCCCTCGAAGCGCTTCCCGCCGACATTGGCCACGTGTTCATCCATGATTGCGCACGCCCGCTCGTTCGCGCCGAACAACTCGTTGCACTCCTAAATCGTTCAAGCCGAACACGCTGCCGTCCTTGCCCATCGCGTGACCGACACCATTAAACAGCACTCTGGCAACGGCCGCCTCAAAACCATTGACCGCTCCAATCTCTGGGCGATGGAAACCCCTCAGGTTTTCACCCACGAACTCATCACCAAAGCCTACGCCCGCATCGTTGAAAAAGAACTAGTCATCACCGACGACGCCGCAGCCGTTGAGTTACTCGGCCATTCGATCGCCCTGCTGGAGAATACCTACGCAAACCCGAAACTTACGACCCCGGCCGACCTTGCCTACATGGAATTTCTGCTCAATGCCCGTTAGTTTTTTATCCCCCCAAAGCCTGCGATTAGCAGGCCCTAAGCCTTTTCGCTGCGCCCGATCAGAAGCAGCACACTTCGTAGATTTCCTCTTTAAGGAAATCCTTTAGTGGTTAAAAATCCGACGTCCTTCTCTTCCCCATGACAAACCTCCGCATCGGTCACGGTTACGACATTCACCGCATCGTGAGCGGACGCCCGATGGTACTCGGCGGCGTCAAATTCGACGTCGCCTACGGCCTCGAAGGCCACTCTGACGCCGATTGCCTCACCCACGCGATTTGCGACGCCCTGCTCGGTGCCGCCGGCCTGCCTGACATCGGCCACTTCTTCCCGAACCACGACCCAGCTTACAAAAATATTGATTCACAGATTCTGCTGCGCCGCGTCGTCGCTTCGTTGCATGAACGCGGTTTTTCGTTGGTCAACATCGACGCCTCGCTCATCGCCGAGAAACCCAAGATCTACCCGCAACTCGCCGCGATGAAGTCCGCCCTCGCCGCCTCAACCGGCCTGCCGATCGAATCCATCGGCCTAAAAGCCACGACCAACGAGGGCATTGACGAGATCGGCCGCGGCCTCGCCATCGCCGCACATGCCGTGTGCCTGATCGAGAAAAGCTAACCACCCACCATGCTTCTCCGTCGTCTCCGCTCAGCCCTTCAACTCTTCGGCCTTTCAATCCTTCTTCTTCTCCTCGCCGCGTGCGGCCGTCGCGGCTCCAACGTCGAACGCGGCAACCGCGAGCAAGTCCTCCACCGCGGCATCAGCCCCGATATTTCCGAACTGGACCCCCAACTCTCCACCGTAGCCAATGACTACGCCGCGCTCCACGCGCTCTTCGAGGGCCTCGTCTCCGAAGACCCGGTCGACTTACACCCCGTGCCTGCCGTGGCCGAACACTGGAACATCTCACCCGACGGCCAACGCTACACGTTTTTCCTTCGCCCCTCCGCCAAATGGTCCAACGGCGACCCTGTCACCGCCAACGACTTTGTTAGCTCGTTTAAACGTATTCTGACACCGTCCCTCGGCGCACGCTACGCCTACCTGCTCTTCATCATCGAGCAAGCCGAACCTTTCTCAAAAGGTAAAATCGCTGACTTCGCCCAAGTCGGCGTGACCGCCATCGACGACCAAACGCTTCAAATCCGCCTCGAACACCCGTCGCCGACCTTTCTCTCGCTGCTCACGCTCGCTCCGTTCATGCCGGTACACCTGCCCACCATCGCCAAACACGGCCCGATCGCCGATCGTGGCAACCCGTGGACCAAGCCCGGTAGCCTCGTGAGCAATGGCCCGTTCGTCCTCAAGGAATGGAACCTCAACCAGCAAATGACCCTAGCCAAGTCCCCTAC
>JAYTWC010000116.1:0-6498 GCA_043743635.1 Verrucomicrobiota bacterium
AAGTCTTCAGGCCAGCAAAACCCCGCCCACCTCATCCATACGCCCGTTGATCGACGTCGCCCACCTCGATACCATCATCACCGGCCTGCCAGCGGAACAAGCACTCGATACCCTCCGTCAGCTCCATACTTCAGTCTGTACTGATTACGTGGATACATTTTCGGCCATCGTCGAGTGCTGTAATTCGCGTGACCAAACCCGTTTTGCCGAAACTGTTCATGGCCTCAAAGGCTGCTTCATGATGATCGGCTGGACCCAAATAGGGATGCTTTGCGCCGACTCCCTCAGCCTCGCCCGCAAAGGAGAATTCAAAGATTGGCAGACCTTCACGGAAAAACTGGCGGCCGCCTTCTTCCAGTCGACTAAAGCCATGACTCAGCTTCTTGCCGAACGAAGCGCCAGCCTCCAAACCACCGCCGCTCCCACGGGGAACCAATTTTTACCATGACACCCTTTGTCCTCACTCCCACCGGCTCAACTCTGCAACTCAACCTCGCCGGGGAAATCTCAATCGAGCACGTTCGCTCCCTCGTCGATGAGCTAAAAAACATGCTCTCCGTCGAGCACACGCTTGAAGTCGATGCTTCACAACTCACCCGTCTCGATGCCGCTGGACTTCAAGTACTCCTCGCCTCAGCCCAGTTCGCCGCCGACACCACCCTTTGTGCTACCAGCCAAGCCTGGACGGATGCCTTCACCCGCTATGCTTCATCCGATCCATTCCATATAATCTAAAATTTTTCGCTACTCCCATGCCTAAAACTATCATTGCCGTAGATGATTCGATGAGCATCCGTGAAACCGTCAAAATGACGCTTCAGACCGTTGGCTACAACGTGATCACCGCCGAGGACGGCGCCCGAGGCCTTCACGCATGCCAGCAGCAAAAAGCCGATCTGGTCATTACCGACCTCAACATGCCCAACGTAGACGGCATCACCCTGATCACAACCCTCCGCACGCTGCCCCAATATCGGTTCACGCCGATCCTTATGCTCACCACCGAGTCCAACGACGAAAAGAAAAACGCCGGCAAACGCGCCGGCGCCACAGGCTGGATCGTGAAACCCTTTGACCCCGTCCGCTTCCTCGCCGTCGTACAAAAAGTCTGCCCGCCGGCGTAACCCAAACCACTCCCGTGAACCTCGACGAAATCCAAAACCGCAGTCGCGAACTCTTCCGGATCGAAGCCGCTGACCTGCTGGTCGAACTCGAAGCTGCCCTGCTTGAACTGGAGTCCACGCCAGACGATGCCGGAATACTGAACCGCGTCTTTCGCGTCATGCATACGTTGAAAGGTTCGGGCGCAACCAGCGGCTTTCTGGACCTCTCGAGTTTTCTTCATCATGTCGAAGATGTGTTCAACGCCGCCCGCGAAGGCCGCGTCGTCGTCACCTCCGAAATGATCGATCTCACGCTCAAAATCGGCGACTCCATCCGGCGCTATTTTGCCGCCCCAACCGCCACCGCCGGCAGCGTGCTGTCAGCCGAAAAGCCCACTCTGGATGCGTTGCTCGCCTTCATGCCCGGCACCAAACCCATCGAAAAGGTCATCGCCCGTTCAAACCGTCTTCGCATCCGTTTTCAGCCGCATCCACACCTATTTCAAACCGGTAACGACCCAGGCATGTTCCTCGATGACCTGCGAAAGCTCGGACCTTGCGCGATCGAAGTTCTCGACCAAAACCTGCCTGCTCTCAACAAACTCGACGCCGAAACCTGCTACCTCGGCTGGAACATCGAGTTCACCGCTCCCGTCACGGAAGAAGCCGTCCGCGATGTGTTCCAATTCATCGAAGGTGATTGTGACCTCGAAATTACGCCACTGGTCGACGAACCGCAGTCGGACTCCAGCACTGAGTTATGTATCACTTTTTCGGTTACGGCCAAGCATCTGGAAACACCTGCCATCTTGCAATCCCTATGGACCGAACTGGGTGGCCTTGGCCCGGTCACAACGATTTCGCAACCGCCCGGCGGTGCCGCACTGCCCGGCACTTGGGAGATCCGCATAAAAACTGCCGCTGACCGCAACGCCATCGCCGACGCATTCGCCTTTATGCCCGGCTGCGAACTGAAAATCAAAGCAACAGCCGCAGCAATCGTCGCCAAACCGGAAAACGACGCCTCGTCCAATTCCCCCGCTGCCGAACCATCCGCCAAAGAGAATGTCCGCTCCGCCGCCATCAAGGCCGCCGCCGCCACTTCGGACACGTTGCGGGTTTCTTCCGACCGACTCGATCGGCTGGTGAATCTCATCGGCGAGCTCGTCATTCTCAAATCCGTGGTCACCGCTGCCTGCGAAGCGCACCCCGAAATACCACCCGAACTTCATAACGCATCCGAGACTCTGCAAAGCCTAACCACCCAACTGCGTGACGAGGTGCTCAATATTCGGATGATGCAGATCGGCCAGACCTTCTCAAAATTCCGCCGCCTCGCACGCGACCTGTCACGCGATTTAGGTAAAGAAGTCGATCTCGTGCTCGAAGGCTCCGAGACCGAAATGGACAAAACCATCCTCGATCGGCTCAACGATCCACTCGTCCATCTCGTTCGCAACAGTCTCGATCATGGCCTGGAAACTCCAGCCGAACGCATCGCCTCCGGTAAAACGCCAAACGGTAAACTTCGCCTCTCGGCCCATCAAAAAGGCGACCGCGTGATCATCACCGTTTCCGACGATGGCCGCGGCCTCGACCCGGTGCGCATTCGCGCGAAAGCGATTCAGCAGGGCCTGCTCGCCGAAGACGCCAAAATTAGCGATACGGAGTTGTTCCAATTTGTTCTTTTGCCGGGCTTCTCCACCGCCAAAAACGTCTCCGCCCTCTCCGGCCGCGGCGTCGGCCTCGACGTCGTCAAACGCACCATTGACCAACTCCGCGGGCGGATCGAACTGCACAGCACACTGGGCAAAGGCGCCGAATTCCGCCTCTCGCTTCCCCTCACGCTCGCCATCATCGACGGCCTCATGGTCGGGGTCGGACAAGACCGCTACATCCTGCCGCTAAGTCTCGCCCGCGAAGCGATTGATCTGCCCGCCGGTCACCAATCTGGCTCCAATCGGCGCAACCTCGTTTCGATCCGCGGCGAATTTATTCCCTATTTGCGCATTCGCGATATCTTCGACTACGGCACGCCGCCGGCGAATCTTCGGGAACGCGTTGTCATCATGGAACTGGAGCAGACCAAACTCGGCCTGGTGGTCGACGAAGTTTTTGGGAACCATCAAACCGTGATAAAATCCCTTGGCTGGATCGCTCCCTCCGCACCCGTATTCTCCGGAGCAACCGTGTTGGGTGACGGCCGCGTCGCCCTGATCATCGACATCCCCGCGTTATCGGCCTACGCCGACAACGCCCTCGCGCCCACCGCCCGACCAACAGCCACCAAGACGGGGTAATTCCCGCTCTCTCACCAGATCGTCTCGTTTCACCAACCGAACTGCTTGTCATCACCTAAATGGCAAGCGCTCGTGCATGCTCGGACTCAACGGCTCGTCCGATGACCAAAATAAAAACCGGCCGGACAAATTTCGCCCGGCCGGTTGAAAAGATTGCGCGGCTGAAGCGCGCTCAGGCGGAACCTGGGTGTCTATACATCCTTGAAGAAACGGCCGGAATCGTCGCCAGCTGATTCGGTATGGCTATTACGATTGGGTATGGAAGAGTGAGTGCTGCGATTGGGAATCGAATTGTGCGCTGGAACTGGTCTATCGGTTTCGGGAGCATGATTGCGTGCGGCGACGACTGGGCGCACAGCGGGTTTCGAGACGGGTGCAACGGTGCGGCGAGCCGGAGCCGTTCTTGCCGCAGCTGTTCTGGCAGGAGCCGCATGCTTTTTGACGGAAGCAATGGAGGTGGTGACGGGTGTCGAATCGACCGAAGCGCTACCATTAACCATCTGGATCAGTTCCGAGATAACGGCTTTTAGTTGTCCGGTTTGGTTGTCGAGTTCGGAGGCAGCAGCACTGGTTTCTTCTGCGGTCGCAGCGTTAGCCTGCGTGACACGATCCATGTCGGAAACCGCGCGCGAAACCTGATCAATGCCCTGACTTTGCTCCTGTGAGGCGACGGCGATTTCTGCAATCAATTCGTCAACCTGCCGGGCCTTCGCGGTGATCTCATCGAGACTCTTGGCCACCTTTTCACTGATCTTGGCACCTTGTTCACTTTTGGCAGTGGAATCTGAAATTTTCTGCGCGGTCTCGCGCGCCGCCAAGACACTGCGTTGCGCGAGCGAGCGAACCTCTTCGGCCACCACGGCAAACCCCAAACCGGCTTCACCCGCACGAGCAGCTTCAACAGCAGCATTTAGCGCTAATAAATTGGTTTGGAAGGCAATCTCATCGATGGTTTTGATGATTTTTGAAACTTCAGCACTGGAGGCCTGAATCGCACCCATGGCAGTCTTCATCTCCTTCATGTCAACCGAACCAGCATCAGCCGCCACGCGAGTTTGATTGGCAAGGGCTTTGGCAGACTGAGCGTTCTCGGCATTCTTACGGGTCATGCCGGCCATTTCCTCAAGCGAGGCAGAGCTCTCCTCAAGCGCAGCCGCCTGCCTAGACGAACCATCTGCCATGCTTTGACTGGCGGAGGTTACCTGGCTCGAAGCCGATGCGGTGTGTTCGGCTCCATTGGTCAGTCGCGTGGTCAGCGCACGGATTGGACCATTGACGCTCCGGGTGATAAAAAATGCCGCTGCCAACCCAAGGACAACGCCACCAATGCTGAAGCCGAGCATGAGCAATTGGTTTCGCTGTTGTGCCGCGCGCGCATCGGAGTCGAGCGTGTCCTGCAACTGGCGCAGCGCGCTTCGAATGGAAATAATTTTCTGCGAAAACAACGGTGCTAGGCGTTCCAACCCGTCCTTCACGACCGAGGAACGCGTATCCGTGACCGTGACGACGTGGTCGAAGCCCACAAGGTAAGCAGCCGAATTTTCCTGAAGTTGTTTGAGAAGTTTCATCTTAGCTGGATCGGCCAAGCTGGCATCCAAGGCTTCCGCCTCTTTCAACTCCTTCTCAATCGCCACAAGCTGTTTTTGCATCGCGGTAAAGGACTCACGCGTTTTGGCGACATGGACTTGATCGCGTGTCAGCAAAAAGCTGTTCACAGAAGCGATGCCTTCGAAGAAATTTTGCAACGAAGCCGATGTCTTGTAAGAGGCACTTTGGTCGCCGCTCTGACGGGCAGCCACCAGCATGCCCTTAAGCGCTTCCCCGATCGCAGAAGAGCGAGGATCAAGCGTGGCGGTGACTTCTTTTTGCCGTTCGTGAAATAGGTCGACGATCCGGCGAAACGCAGCCTCGTAATCAGCCAACAATTTCAACGCGTCATTCAAATCCTGAGACAAAGCCGGACGATCATTTAAATCCTGAAGCGCTTCCGCAGCAGCACTGTCGACTGTCTTTTTTGTTTGTTCGTAATTAGCCAGACTCTCATCGCTTCCCGAGAGCAAAAACTCGTTTATGCTCATTCGCAGACTGAGAATTGAGGCTTCAAGTTTGGTTACGGAATTTGTTTCGCCTGTGCTTTTGGAGAGTTCAGCCATGCTCAAGCCAGACCGACCCATGGCAAAATAGGCGATGGCCGCCACAATCGCGAGTAACACAAGGATGAATACGAAGCCGGTGGTGATTTTCCTACCGATGGTAAAAGATGATGATTTCACAAGGATTGAAACGGGCAGTTTTTCGAGGCGGGCGATTATTCGAGATCAAAACGAATCGGGATGGTCAGCTTCATCTTCACAGGAGCACCGTCTTTTTGAGCGGGCTTAAATTTCCATTTCTTAACGGCAGCCACCGCCGACTCGTCGAAAATGCTGTTGGACGATTTTGACACCGTACACGTGGCCACCAAACCTTTCTCATCAAGCACGACTGAGACAGCCACCACACCCGATATTCCATCGCGTTTAGCGACTTCAGGGAAATCCGGCGGCGGCGTCTTTACCGGCACAGGATTCACGTCAACCTTGGTATAAACGGTATCGTCAGCCAGAAGTTGAAGCGGCAGATAGGCTAAGGTGGCCAATAACAGTAGACGGAGAAGGGGATTTGAGGAAGCCATGAGAGCAGTTAAGCGTCCTTATCGTCACCCACGGCCATCCACTTAAGCCCGAGCTGACTGGAAACCATGTAATATTACCGCCTAGGTAACAGTTACAAATGCCTGTGCCCAAAATCGCTCCGAAAACAAAAACCGTCTGCAAAAAATCCCTCGCCGCAATATCTACTACAAAGAAGTGTTACTTCTTGATTTCCAACAATTCCACTTCAAAAACGAGTGTCGCGCAGGGAGGAATCGCAGGCCGATGACCAAGCGAGCCATAGCCCAATTCGTAGGGAACAATAAAAAGGCGTTTTTCACCCACTCGCATGAGCTGCAAGCCCTGATCCCAGCCCTCAATCACCTGATGGCGGCCGACCCGAAACGAAAACGGTTTGGCCGGATCAATCGACTGATCGAACTTCGTCCCGTCCAGCAACCA
>JAYTWC010000117.1:0-2057 GCA_043743635.1 Verrucomicrobiota bacterium
GTAATCTGGTCTTCAACCTCCTGCGGCGAGCGACCGGGCCAGTCGGCATAAACAATCACCTGATTCTCCGAGAGGTCAGGGATCGCGTCGATCGGGATCGTACGCAGGGCGAACACACCCCAGGCGCAAAGCGCGATGAACGCACTTAGCACGAGAAAGCGGTTGTGCAGCGACCAAGTGATAATGCGGTTGATCATGGGCGTTTTTTCCAGGCGTCTTACTTAATCTCTTCGCCACAGTCCGGCATGGCGGAGCCGAAGAAGGGATTGCGCATCGGCTCGGCGCGCTGCAACCAACGACCTGAGCCAAGCACGGGAGACATCGGGCATTGGTAGATTTTCACGACACCGGAGTGTTGAAGATGCGCGGCCTTCGCGAGATCGGCGACGGCGGTGCTAAAAACCTCAAAGGAGCGGCGGGCAGCTTTGATGTCGGAACCGGTTTTCAAGCCTTCGGTGAACTGAGCGAGCGGGCCTTTGGCGGCATCGGAGAACGCTGCGACGTAATCCAAAAGTGCAGCTTGTAGTGCTGGCAATTGTTTCTGGTAACGCTCAAGGTCATCGTTGGCGAGGGCGTCAGCTGCGTCGGACGTTGCGAACACGAGAGGTTTTAGGGCTTCAATGTCACCGGCATGTTTTTCTGGCACAGGCACCGGCATGGGTTCATCGCCTTTGGCGCTGTGCGCCAACTGAGCCTGACCATCGAGCAGCAGCGCACCCTGAGTGACAACCTGTTCGCCTTCGTGAAGGCCATTAAGAACGGCACTGGCTTCATCACCGGCGCGGCCAAGTTCGACCACGCGCGGCTCGTAAGTGCCACCCCCTTTGTCGACGTAAACAAGCGGTTTCGTCTGTGTATACAAAATAGCACTACGTGGAACGAGTATGGCGTCGGCAACTTCCGAACGCACGCGACCCGTGGCGGTGATGCGGTGTAAAAGTTTGCGATCAGTATTGTCGAGGACAACCCGGGCACGAGCGGTACGAGTTGTTTCGTTCAAATTCGGGTCGATGAATGCAATGGGCGCAGTAAATAGCCTGTCTGGATGTGACGGCGTGGTTACTTCGACCTGTTGCCCGACGTGCAACCACGCGAGGTCGGCTTCGTAAGCGTCGAAGATGAACCACATCTTTGAGAAATCAGCGATGGTGAGGATGCGGTCTCCCGCTTTCACATAGCCGCCTTCGAAGGCGTTGCGCTCGAGGACAGAGCCACCCATCGGTGCGAGGATTTCCGTTTCGCGAGTGACGATGTCGGCTTTGGCGAGAGCATCGATTTGTGTATCCAACAATCCAAGACGGAGGAGTTTTTCACGAGCGGCGGATGCGAGCGGTGAATCGAGGCCGGCTTGAGCAAGAGCGTGAAATTCTTGGCGCACCTGAAGTAGTTCGGGCGAATAGACGAGCGCCAGCGGCTGTCCGGCGGTGAATTCCTGGCCGACCTGGTTCACAAAGAGTTTTTCGATACGAACATCCGTGTAGGCGGAGAGGTAGCGATGGCGCGTATCGTCATCATCAATCACGCCCGTGACACGCAAAGTTCGCACCAGCGTGCCGCGACGAACCTCGCTCGTTTGCACGCCGATGACGGAGGCGGTGGCAGGCGTCAACGAAACGAGGTTACCCTTGGTCTCAATGCCGGCGTCGCCTTCGTAAACCGGAACCAAGTCCATGCCGCAAATGGTGCATTTGCCTGGTTTGTCCGATTTGATCCACGGATGCATCGGACTTTGATAAAATTTGATTTTACGAGCAAGGCTGGAGGACGGCCCGGCTGGGACGCCCCGCCCAATTTTTGCAGCGAGAAAATAGCCAGCGCTACTGGCGATCGCGGCAGTGACGAGGATGACGAGAAAAGTTTTTGCGTTCATGGCGTGACGTCGTGGGCAGTGAGAAAATCGAACTCGGCGGCGGCGAGGGCGTGTTCAGCGCGGAAATTGACCAGGGCCATTTCGGTTTCGAGGACCGCGCGTTCGGCCATGAGCACATCGAGGAGCGGGGCACGGCCGGATTCATAAGCGCGGCGTTGCGCTTCTGCTTGCTGGCGATTTAGCGGTA
>JAYTWC010000118.1:0-2747 GCA_043743635.1 Verrucomicrobiota bacterium
ATATCCTGAGCTTCAACTTGCTCGAGCATCTTCTCAACGACTTCGGGTTCGCGACTGGCGTTTTCACGAATGATGAAAATAACGCGTTCGATAGCGACCGTGATACCGATGAACGAGATGATCAAAATGGGCCACATCATGATCTTTCCGTGGTTGAAGAGCTCCATCGGAGTCTGATTCATCAAAAGTATAAATGCGGTGGGCAGGCTACTGGTGATCATGTTGGATTGTTTCTTTTTTGGGAGTTATCAGTGAGAGGTGGGTGAAAAAGCGGAGGACTAAACGAGGGCGGCGGAAATTCAGCAATCTTGGGGCCAATGAAAATCTAATTTTCTAATCGGGTGGCAGGTATTAGCGCCACGGCTGCGAGGTATTCAGTTTTGTCGAAAGGGGGCGTTAGACTAGGTTTGGGTGGTTTATTCGAAGAAGCAAAAGTGGGGACAAGCTAAGAGGGAAATGCAAGAGTCCGGCAGGAGTTTTTTCTGTCAATGCTGTTCTTTAAGTTTTCCGACCAACTCTATTGAAATCGAGCCTGACAGTTCGGCTTCAACATTGGCTGCCCGACTAGGAGTCGAACCTAGACAAAACGAGTCAGAGTCGTTTGTGCTACCATTACACCATCGGGCAGAAGAAAAAGCGCAGAAATACACTCACGTTTGAGGAGAAACTGGAGCCGGCGATGGGATTCGAACCCGCAACCGCCTGTTTACAAAACAGGTGCTCTACCGTTGAGCTACACCGGCAATGATTGGGGAGGCTTCTCAGGCGGAGTGCGGCCATTTCCCAAAATATTTAAAAGAACGATTGTGACACGATTGCCACCGAAAGTGGTGGCTCCCCCGGGACTCGAACCCGGAACCAATTGATTAAGAGTCAACTGCTCTACCATTGAGCTAGGAAGCCGAAAAAGCGAACTGTGAAAAACTCAGATTTGGGCCGGGGGTGTCAATTCCTTTTGCGGCGAAACTCATATCAATAATATCGTGGAAGAGTGAAATCGAGCGAAGCCCATGCCTCTTTGCCGATGAAATAATTCACCCTCTGGCGCGCTTAGGCATTCCTGCGAGGCCACCTACGGCATTCGAAAATGGACGACCGATGGCAATCCGAGTGAGCATATCTTCGGTCCCGCGCACTTAATCCATCTCTGCGAGTTTTTGTGCGGTGAACAAAATCGGTACGGACATACGCACTTCGACGTTTTTTCCGCCTTTCTGCGGAGGTTGATAACGCCATTGCGCGACGGCAACGGCTGCAGCCCAACCAAAATCTTCGTGGGTGGCCGAAACACAGTGAGGAAACATCACCGTTCCATCCTTGCTGATGATAAATTCTATTTCGGCCTGCCCCGTGAGTCCATCGTCTTTCAGTGCGCGGGGATAAGAGGGAGAAACTTGGCGAATTACTTTGGGACGTTCGTCAAGTTCTGCTGAGAAGAGAATCGCTGGTTTAGGTTTGCGCAGTTCCGCCAATATGCGGCGAGCTTCGGGATCAAGTGACTTTTCGCCGTCAAATTGAAAGTGCTCCGTGATGGGACTCATCACGCGTTGGGTACCCTTTTTTCCAGGGATATACTCACTGGCCTCGACCATCGCGATCGCAGCCTTAGCCATGGAAGGATTACCAGCGCCTCCCGCAGTGGCGAAAAGTGCCCGACCAACGTAATCAACAACAAAGCTTGTATCGACCGAACCCGACTGACCGGACAAAACCATTTCGTAGGGATAGATTGGCGTGGGCTTACGCTTTGCGACCGGGGCAACATCGTAAGGGGTGTTGATATCCTTAACCATGGCTTTGGGCGAATCGCCTTTAATTGGTGCGGGTTGCTCGGTTAGGGAAAAATCGACCTGGCCCCGCAACCGGAAGATGGCCGGCTGGCTATTGCGCGTACCCGGCTCGAAACGCCATTCGCTTACCGCCTTGACGGCATAGGGGTTGAGCTGGCGTTGAGGCGAGCTCGTCACCACGACGTCACGCACGCTGCCATCTTCCGCCACGGTAAAAGTGACATTAACCTTACCGCCTGCGCCCGATTTCACAAGGGACGCCGGGAAAACCGGTGGTGGTTGCAGGAGAATCTTGGGCAAAACCTTGTTAGCGCCCCCCTCATCCGCGACATCCTCCACGATGGCGTCGGCCGCTCGCAATCCATTGATTAATAATAATGCACCGAGAAGTGCGACGGTATGAATGAATCGTTTCATTGTGCCAATGGGTTTACTGTTTTGGTTCAAAGCAGGAACGGACCTCCCCCACGTGATTTGGTTCAGCGACGCCCTCCCTTATTGCATAGTAACTATTGTCGGCCGAAGGAGCATCATTGCACCGAATTTAACAAAAATTTAGCGCACAGATATTCCCTACCTTGGCCCAAAGGACGATTACCTAACAGAGCCAACGAGCCATGCGGCTCAACTCGACTCGGTCACAAGCTTGGCAAAAATCATCTTTCCTCCGGCTGACGGAAGGACACTGGCGATTTCAACGTGGACCTGACGCCCTATAAACGTCCGGGCGTTATTAACCACAACCATCGAACCGTCTTCAAGGAAACCAACCGCTTGGCCTTCGTCTTTGCCGGGCTTTACCAGTTCGACTTCGAGAAATTCTCCTATGATTAATTCCGGCCGCAACGCTTTCACCAAAACATTGAGATTCATCCAATGCACACCATGAAACTCAGCCATTTTCGCTAAATTGAAATCGGTCGTAAGAAGCTTTGCCTTCATCGACTGCGCCAGAAA
>JAYTWC010000119.1:0-8841 GCA_043743635.1 Verrucomicrobiota bacterium
CGCTCAGGCGAGCGTGAAATTCTCGGTGCGGTCAGGCATTTTCATGCTGACTTTGCCTGTGCCGACTTCGAGGTGAATGGTGCGGTTGACGTTTCCGCCTAGATCTTGGCCAACGACACTGTAGCCATTGGCCCGAAGGTATTTGTCGACAGCGGCACTGTTGCGTTCGCCGATTTTGAAAGGGTCGGCGCCGTTGAGGACACTGGCTCCGCCGGCGGTAAAGAGGCGCATGCGGGAGCGGTCACCGCGTACACCGAGCATGGACTTGAAGAGCAGCGGCAGGCCGGTGTCGGCGAACATGGCGGGCTGCTTTTGGGCCTTGTCGGGCGAAATGGTTGAGTCGGGGAGCATCAAATGAAGGATACCGCCGGCTTTTGATACGGGATCGTAAACGATTACGCCGACGCAGGATCCGAGCGCGTAGGTGCTGAGGGTGACGATGGCGTTATTGGAGACGGCCATATCGCCGACGCCGATCACGACGCGCTGGGAAAAAAGGGCTCCGATTGTGGGTGCGCCTGCCATGGTTCAACGGGTCACCCGGCCGCGGGACTGCCACGAGCGGAAATTTGTGTTGGAAGAGGAATACATGTGCCGGTGTGATCGGTATCACGCCACGTCCTTATGATTTCGACGCGGGCACCGTAAACTTGAGGCGAGGGGCCGGAATTTTCTGAGATGTTTTTGTGGTCTGGATTCGGCCAACTGCTGTCGGACGGCGGAGGCTGGAACTTGGGAACAAAAAAGGCGCAGAGGGAACTGCGCCTAAATAAAATCCGTTTGATCGGCGTTTACGAATACACCAACAAGCGCTGGCTGATGGGGTCGACCAAGTTGTGATTTTTGATCTTTGAGATCATGGCTGGGCTGAGACTTTGGCCTTCGCCGACGAGGAGTAACCCGTGCGGGCTGTAAAGGCCGTTCGCGAGGATCATGCCGGGGCGGAGTTCGTCGAGGAGGATTTCCTTCACCTGATGCGGGAGTTGGAGCAGGTGGGTGACTTTTAGGAAAAGACGAACGGCTTCGGGGTCGAGGGCGTGGCCAGATTCGGTGACGATGGACTCGATGGCCTGATCTTTGGAGAGGCCGGATTCGACAAACCAGACGGCCACGGCGAGGCAGCGTGCAGTCCATGGGATGGACATGCCGCTGAGGCGGTCAGGGAAACCTTCGCCGTCAAAGCGTTCGTGGTGGGCGCGGATTGTTTCACCGACGGCAGGGTTGCTGTCGACGAAGGAAGCGAGCGTCTGGCTGTAAATCGGGTGGCTATGGATCGTGGTGAGCTCGCGTTCACTGAGGCGGTTGGGCGCAGAGTGGAAATTGCGAATGAGGTCGCGGGGCACGCCAATGAGGCCGAGGTCACAGAGCCAGGCGCTGGCGCGCAGGACGTGGCGCTCTTCGTCGGAAAAGTGTTCGGACTCAGCCATCTTTTTGGCGATTTCAACCATGGCCTTGGTCTGGCCGCCGCGCAGCGGATCGTAGGTGGTGAGGATACGCGTGCAGAGGTCGAGCGAGTGCTCGTAGCTGGTGGCGAGCTCGCGGTTGGCCTGGTCGAGTTCGCGTTTCTGAGTTTCGAGGTTGGCGACTTGTTCGTTGAGCGCCGCGTTAGCGATGGTAAGTTGTTGGTTAAGACGCTGGGTCTCGGCGGTGAGGTGGTCGTTCTTGATGATCAGCTCGTAGCGGTTGATCGCATTTTTAACTGTGGCGGTGAGTTCTTCACGGAGCCAGGGTTTGGCGACAAAGCGGAAGATTTCGCCCTTATTGATCGCGTCGACGATGGTGGGTAGCGAGAGGACAGCGGTGATGAGGATGCGCGAGCAGAGCGGTTGCAGTTTCTTACTTTCGACGAGGAAATCGAGGCCGAGCATTTCGGGCATGCGCTGATCGGAGATAATGACGGCGAATTCGCGTTCGCGGAGAATTTCCAAGGCCTTCAGGGCGCTGGTCGTGGCGACGACGTGGTACTTTTCCCGTTCGAGGGTTTCCTTGAGCGCGGCCAAGACGATGGGTTCGTCATCGACGATGAGAAGCGAAGGCGGAGTGACTGGAAAAGGGCTTGGCGTCATGGGGATCTGAGCAGCTTGGCAAACGAGTCGGCGGCGTCGCGGTCACGTATACCGGCTGGGAGGAGGAGGTCAACCTGCGATCTTAGAGTGGCGGGTAACTCGGTGGAGCGCTGGTAAGTGAGTGCGAGGGCGATGGGAAGGCCGGGATGATCGCGTCGGATTTCGGCCAGGAAGTTGCGCAATTCGGCGTCGGCGCGGGCCTGGCGGATAATGACGAGTTCGATATGCCGACCTTGTTCGCGGAGGACGCGGCGGGCATGCTCCTGGGTGCAAACGGTGAGGACATCCCAGTCGGGTTGGTAGAGTTCGTCGAGGATGGAGGCGTCGCCGGTCATGCCCGGTTCGTAGTAGAGCACGCGGATGTGTTTTCCTGGGAGGGTGGCAGGAAGTGCAGATGACGAACCTTTTATAAGAGACAGATCGGCCAGGGGCAGGATGAGGACGATTTCGGTGCCGTTGCCCTGGGTGCTGCGCACGGCGATCTGGCCGCCGTGGGCTTCGACGAAGAGGCGCACGTGGTAAAGTCCGAGGCCGGCGCCGCGGTTGGATTCCTTGGTGGTGAAAAATGGATCGAAAATGCGAGCAAGGTGGCCAGGTACGATGCCGGTGCCGTTGTCGGTGAAGAGGAGTTCAAGTGAGGGTGTGGTGACGGCAGGAAGCGGCGGAGTGGTTCCGGTCAGTGGTTCGTCTTTTGGCGCGAGGTGGCGGAGCTGGATGTGGATTTCGCCAGCCGTGCGGAGGGCGTCGCGCGAGTTGAGGGCGAGATTGATAATGGCTTGGCGGAAACCGGATTCGTCGATGAGGACGGGCCAGTCGCCTTCGCTGAGCGGGCTGGAGATGCGCGTGCCGCGGGGCAGGACAATTTTTAGGAGGTCGAGTTGGTCTCGGATGAGTTTGCCGAGGTTGGCGTAGGTTTTGTCGCCAGAGGTGCCGCGATTGAGTTCGATGATCTTGCGCAGGAGTTGCTGGGCCTGCGAAGCGTTTTTCTTGATAAGGCCGAGGCCGTCGTGGAGCGGATGTTTTGGCGAAAGGGTGTTGTGGTAAAGTTCGCTGAGGGAATAGATGCCCGTCATGGCGTTGCTGAATTCGTCGAGCAGACCGCTGGTGAGTGAGGACATGCTTTCTTTCCACGCGTGGGTGGTAAGACGATGTTCGGCGATTTTTTGGCGGGTGATGTCGAGCCAGACGCCCTCGTAGCCGAGGAGCAGCCCGCTGGCTGAGCGTACAGGAGAGCGGACGTCGAGGAGATAGAGATAGGTTCCGGTTACCGGATTGAGGATGCGGTAGACGAGGCTGAATGGCTTGGTGGCACTGGCGTTGCGGTCGAGTTCCTGAAAGTAGCCGCGTTCGTCGCTGGGATGAATGAGGCGCAGAAGGGCTTGGCCGTCTTTGCTGAGTGACTGACTTTCTAGTCCGACGAGCGTTTCGCAGCCGGGGCCGATGAAGGCGAAGGAGAGGTCGGCGCGCTGGTTGAAGACGACGCCGGGCAGGTGCGCGAGGTAGTGGTCGAGACGGTTTTCGACGGTGCGCAGACGGAGGAAGAGTTTGGCGAAGGTGGCTGGATCGGGCGTGAAGTCGGCGATGCCGGCGTGTTTAAGCAGGTCGCGTTGGGCAAGTTCTGGGCAGAGGGTGACGTGCATTTGTTCGCCGCATCTCAAGCGATGAACAGCGAGCACGAGGCCGGGTGCTCCAGGGGCGATGTCAGGGAGGTAAATCGTTTCTTCGCCTGCGAACAGGCAAGGAGGGAGGCGCGGCCCCCATTCGGAGTGCTGTTCGTCGAGAAGGGCGCGGAGGGACTTGCCGTTGAGTTCGGCTTCGCGGTGAAACCAATTATCTGGTTCGGTTATTCGGTGGGCCAGGATGGTATCGTTTCGGTCGATGACAAAGAGGGCGCAGGTGGTGGGGCCGCCGGGTGAGCCGCCGACGCGGCTGTCGATACCCCAAGGTGCTGTAGTGGTATAGTCACTACGCGGACGAGCGAACCAGTCGTCAGGGGAGCTGGCGTTTTTTTGTTTCGGGGAAGGGGTTGGGCGATCAGGCGCCGGCATGGGCTTGGGAGGCGTGGGCGGCGGGCGAGCTGGCAACAGCCTGAATAATGTGGTTGGCGATGGAATCGAGGGGAAGCTGGCGCTGGGATGCGCCGATTTCCCAAGCGGCGCGAGGCATGCCATAGACGACGCAGGATTCTTCGTCTTGGGAGAAGGTCATGGCTCCTTTTTCGCGGAGTTTGAGCAGGCCTTCGGCGCCGTCTTTGCCCATGCCAGTGAGGATGCCGGCGATGGCGTGCTGGCCCACGAGGTCGGCGGCGGACTTGAAGAGCATGTCAACGGCTGGGCGTTGGTGCCAGACCATGGGGCCGTCGGTGACGCGGACGCGGTAGCCGTCGTTGGCCCATTGCAACATCATGTGGAAATTTCCTGGAGCGACGAGGGCGAGGCCTGGAACGAGACGATCGCCATCGACAGCTTCGCGGACTTCCATAGCGCAGGTGGCGTTGAGGCGTTCGGCAAAGGCTCGTGAGAAATGGGCTGGGATGTGTTGGACGATGGCGATGCCTGGAAGATCGCCGGGGAGATGGGTGAGCACATCGCGCAGTGCCTCGGTTCCTCCGGTGGAGGCACCGAGAAGGATCAGGCGGCGGGGATGATGGCGGGCTGGATGTGCGAGGGCAACCAGCGGTGGATGGGCAATGGGTGCGGTGACAGGGCGGCGGACGGGCAGGATTGGCGGCTTGGAATTGGCGGTCGACGTGGAAGCCGGAGCGAATTTAGCGGTGATCGGAGGTGTCGGTACTGGCGAGTGGGCGATCGGAGTTGGAACGGATTTCTGAAAGGGGGCGCGGGTGGGCTGTGGCCGGCGAATTTTAGCGGTGGCGGCTGTTTTTATCTTGTCGATCAGCTGTGGGCCTAGATCGCCGAAGGAGTAGGCGCCACCTGGTTTGCCGAGAACATCGACAGCGCCAAGTCGAAGGGCTTCCATGGCGTGGTGCGAGCCGGTCTTGGTGAGCGAGCTCATGATGATCACCGGGAGCGGGCGCTCCTCCATGATGATTTTGAGGAAGGTGAGTCCGTCCATGCGCGGCATTTCGATGTCGAGGGTGAGGACGTCGGGCTTGAGCTGCACGATTTTGTCCCGCGCAATGTACGGGTCCATTGCAGTGCCCACGACTTCGATGTCGGGTTCGTGGGCGAGTGCTTCGCTTACGACCTTTCGGATAACGGCGGAGTCGTCGATCACGAGAACGCGGATTTTACGGGAGGACATGGGAAAAGTTAGTTCTGTCTGATAAGTCGGCGTTAATGGAGCGGTGGGCGATTTTGGGCTCAGCCTTTGAGGGGCCGTTGGTAGATCGCGGGTTTGACCATGTTTAGGGAGTGTTTGATCCCGCTGAGGCTTTCGGAGTGGCCAACGAAGAGATAGCCGCCTGGAACGAGTTGGTTCGCCAGCTTGTTGACGAGTTCGGTCTGAGTCTGGCGGTCGAAGTAGATCATGACGTTGCGGCAAAAGATGACCTGGAATGGTTCGGTGAAAGGAAAGGAGCCTTCGAGGAGATTAAGTTGGCGGAACGACACGCTTTCTAGGACGTGGGGTTTGACGCGGTAGTTGCCTTCTTGGGGGCCGAAGCCTTTTTGGAAATGGGTGCGAAGCAGGGCGGCCGGCACTTTTTTGACGGCTTCGTCGCGATAGACGCCGATGCGAGCCTTCTGGAGAATCTTGTGCGAAATATCGGTGGCCTCGATTCGCCAAGGCCAGTTCGATGCAGCGCCGAAAAATTGTGCGAGGGCGATGGCGATGGAGTAGGGCTCTTCGCCCGAAGAGCTGGCGGCGCTCCAAATATTGAAACGTGGCCAGCGTTCCGTGGCTCGGCGCTTGACCATCTCGGGCAAGGCGGTGCCGGTCAGGAAATCGAAGTGTTCGTTTTCCCGAAAGAAATAGGTGTGGTTGGTCGAAATCGCATCAATCAGGTGCGAGAGCTCTTCGCCGCCTTCTTTTTCTTGGAGAAAGCGGCAGTAGTCGCTGATGGAAGTGATGTTCGTGGCACGCAGACGTTTGCCTAGGCGCGCCGAGACGAGCTCCTTTTTATCAGGTCCTAGATTGATACGACTTTGGCTGTAAACCAGTTCGCGGATGAATTCGTAATCGCTGTCCCGCATAATAGTGGGTGGTGTAAAAAGTATCGGCCCGTTTTTCTCCGAATGAAGACGCACTTGCAGTAAAAGCTTCGGGAGTGAGTAGGGTTGATTGCTGAGGCGGCAAAATTTGCCGTACGATTGGCGTGCGAACCGGGGGATTTGCCTGATGCCAACTAGGGTGAACACCCTGATATTTTTAATCGCATGATAATCAGTTTGATCGGGCGCGGTTGGCCATGATGGCACCGCCGTTGCTAAATCGCACGGCGATGATCGATCCGGTTTCCCAGTCTGACAATTACCTCCTGGCTCGAAAACTCCTCGATGCCTCGGTGATGCGCCAGGAGGCGATTGCCTCAAATATCGCCAATTCCGATACCCCGGGTTACCACCGCCTCGACCTTGCCCCGGATTTTGTGACCCAGCTCCGCAACCGTCTTGACGCCGGTAAAGCTTCTGAGGCGGCTTCGCTTAAGCCTGCTATTGTTGAAGATCTTTCTGCCCGCAGCGTCCGTCCCGATGGTAACAGCGTTGAGATGGAGACCGAACTGCTGGCCATGAATCGCAACGGTGTGGAGTACGATTTTCTGACCGAAGTCGTTTCCCGAAACATTAAGCAGATGAAAATGGCGATCACCGGACGCTCGTCCTAATCGCAATCATTTCCATCCCCGACCCTTCGCCTCATGAATATTATTTCCGGCATCGATATCACCGCTGGCGCCCTTAACGCCCAGAAGACCCGCCTCGACATCGTCGCCCAAAATATCGCCAACGCCCAGACAACGCGCGGGCCAAACGGGATGCCTTATCAGCGCAAGACCGTTTCCTTCGAGACCGAGCTAATTAAGCAAGAAGGTGGAGCAACCGTTGGCAGTCGCGCTCTGCAAGGCGTGCGGGTTGGCGCGATCAATGAGGACAAAACAAAAGGTGAGCGCATCTATGATCCGCAGCATCCGGATGCTGCGGCCGACGGTTATGTTGAGATGCCCAACGTCAATATGGCCTACGAGATGGTCGACTTGATGACCGCCTCACGCGCTTACGAAGCCAATCTTTCTGTCGTGAAAAATGCCCGTCAGATGGCGCTCAAAGCCCTCGAGATCGGCAAATAACCTGAACCCCGGCGCTCGTTTCACTCGCCCCTTTTCCCATGGCTCTTATCGGTGCAGTTACCAGTCTTCAAAACCCGCTTCTCGCACAGCTTAAAGCGCCTACTCGCACGGATTCGCCGACGGGTCCGGTCAAGCTCCCTGGCATTGCCCTTCCCGGCACCGATTCGAACGCGATCCCATCAGGTGGTTTTGGCAAAGTGTTTGAGAACATGATCTCCTCGGTCAGCACCAAGGAGGCCGATGCCCAGGCGATAACCCGCGACGTGTTACTCGGCAAAAATGATCAGGTTCATCAATCGATGATCGCGATGCAGGAAGCCGGCATGGCCTTTCAACTGATGGTCGAGGTGCGCAACAAAGTCGTTGAGTCCTATCAGGAGCTCATGCGCATGCCGGTCTGATGCCTTTCATTAATTTCGAATCCATTTCTACATGAAAAACTTTCTCAGCTCACTCGGCGCCCTTTGGAAGGAACTCGGCCTAAACCAACGAGTATCGCTTATTCTGGCCGCGCTCACCGTGGTTGGCTGTCTCACCGCGCTCATGATCTGGTCGCGCCGTCCCGATATGCAGCTGCTCTACGGACGTCTCTCGGAAAAAGATGCCGCGATGATCGTCAGCCAATTGCAGAGTCAGGGAATAGAGCACAAGGTCAGCGCCGGTGGTGGCAACGTCTACGTCCCATCGGATCAAGTTTATCGGCTCCGCATGGAGCTTGCCTCGAAAGGCGTCCCAAGCGGTGACGGCGTGGGCTTTGAGATTTTCGATAAGGGCCAGTTCGGCCTCAGCGACTTCGTGCAACGCACCAATTATCTTCGCGCGCTTCAAGGTGAACTTGCCCGAACCATTTCCCAGCTAGACGGAGTTCGCAGCGCTCGCGTCATGATCGTGCAGCCGGAAAATCGGCTGCTGCTCACGGATCAGAATATTAAGCCCACGGCCTCGGTTTTCGTCGAACTCGCCTCGTCTCGCCTTGACAGCGATGCCGTCAACTCGATCCGCCATCTCGTCGCCAATGCCGTGCAAGGTCTTCAGCCCGATCAGGTCGCCGTCGTTGACCAACGTGGCCGTGTATTGTCGGAAGAACTACGGCAGGATCCGACACTCGGCACCGCCTCCAGCCAGATGCGCTATCGCCAGCAGGTCGAAGATTATTTTGCCAAGAAGATTGAAACGATGCTCGTGCCGGTCGTCGGTGCCAATAACGCCATCGTCCGCGTCTCCGCTGAAATCGAGACCGAAGCAACCACGCTCATGCAGGAAAAGTACGATCCCGAGGGCCAAGTCGTGCGCAGTCAGACCGTGACCGAGGATGTTTCCAGCTCGACTGAATCCAAGGCCGGCGGCGCCGTGGGTGTTTCTGCCAACACTCCGAATGCGCCCGGCGACAAAGCTCCCACCGCTCCAAGCGGCGAGCAGCGCCCCAGCGCGGTCACCGATACAAATCGGAAAAACCGCACCACGTCCTATGAAATTGGTCGTGTTGTAACCAATGTTTCCCGCCAACCTGGAACGGTTAAAAATCTT
>JAYTWC010000120.1:0-3646 GCA_043743635.1 Verrucomicrobiota bacterium
CCAGGTCGTCAATCCGACCATCGGCACTGAAGACGCCTGCACAAAATCCAGATTGGCCGGCTTGAGCGCGGCGGCGCTCTCCGGCACGACGGCGAAGTCGGCGAGCGTTCCCGTGCCCAAGTCGAAGACGCTGGCGAAAATCGCATCGCCCTTCTTGAAGCGGGTCACCTGGCTGCCCATCTCCACCACGACGCCCGCCACATCGCTGCCCAGCGTCGCCGGGAGTTGAAACCGGAGAAAGGGTTTAAACGCTCCCTTAGGAATCATGGTATCAACCGGGTTCAGGCCGACGGCGTGGACTTCGACGAGCATTTCGTCGGGCTTGAGCGCGGGACGTGGAAGGTCGGCGAAGGCGATATTGTTCACCTTGGCGTAACGGGTGAAGGTGAGAGCTTTCATTTTGTGCCTCTGGGCATTGGTGTTGGTGATAGGGAACGCGGGCTTGGAGAATCAGTTCAGAGCGGATTCTTTTCGAATTGCGCGGTCGAACAGGGCGATAGGAGCAAAACGGCGCAGTCGGCTCAGAAGCACGCCTCTGCCGACCGGATAACGGAGTCGGGGCGATTTGGCGGTGAGCGCCGTAAAAACGGCTTCAGCCACGAGCTGCGGTTCATCCCCGTGCTTGACGCCGTTCGCCACCACCTCGTGCATGCGCCGCCGCTGAGGAGCGTAGGCCTCGAGGTTGGTTTGGGCGATCTTCTCGTTCTGGTTGATGTTGCTTTTGGTGTAGAAGGGCTGAACCAACACCGCGCGCACCCCGAATTGCCTGATCTCATGATCCAAGGACTCGGTGTATCCCTCGACCGCGTGCTTGCTCGCCGAGTACATGCCCATGAACGGAGCGGGGATGAAACCGACCACGGAGCTGATGTTGACGATGCGGCCATAGCCCGCTTGCCGCATTCCGGGCAGCACGGCGTTGGTCACCCGCAGCACGCCAAAGAAATTGGTTTCAAATTGGTCGCGTGCCTCCTGCACGGACGTTTCTTCCAGCGCTCCCGTGAGGCCATAACCGGCGTTGTTCACCAAAATCTCAATGGGTCCTGCTTTCTTTGCGATCGCCTGAATCGCCGCGTTGACGCTGGTGTCGTCCGTCACGTCCATGCGGACAAGCTCAACGCCGGGCACAGGGCTGGCGGATTTTGGATTGCGGGCGGTGCCGAAGACCCGAGCACCACGGTGCGCGAGGAGTTCGGCGATTACTCGACCGATTCCGGAGGAAGCTCCGGTGACGAGGGTGACTTTGCCAGTTAGGGCGGGAGAATAGTTCATGGGCTGAGTGATTAAGTTTTTCTTTTGCCCCCCGACGGGGGGCTAATGATCACGTAATGATTACGACCATAATCTAAACGTCAAGCACTTTAGATGTCGGTTGACATCTATTCTCACTGAGGCTTTGTTTTCGGAGGAGATTTTTAAAATGAAAGTTACCAAAGCACAGGCCCAAGAGAACCGGGCTCACATCGTTGAAACAGCCTCAACCCAGTTCCGTGAACGCGGCTACGACGGCGTGGGCGTGGCGGACTTGATGGCTGCTGCTGGTTTTACCCACGGCGGCTTCTACAAGCACTTTGGTTCTAAGGCCGACCTGATGGCAGAAGCGGCGGCGAGTGGCTTTGCACATTCGGTCGCAAATATCTCGGGCAGCGATGGAGCGGCGTTTGTGAAAGACTATTTGTCACGGAAACACCGGGATGAGCCCGGCAACGGTTGCACGCTGGCTGCGCTTTCTGGAGATGCCGCGCGTCAGCCAGAATCGATCAAGAAGGCCTTTGCCGCCGGAATTGAAAGTCAGCTGGCAACGCTAGCGCGTGAACATGGAGATACGGGCAAAAGTGCAAAGCGTGAAGCGCGAGCGAAGAGAATCGATACACTAGCGCATGTCGTGGGGGCGCTCGTGTTGTCGCGAGCCTGTCCGGACGATTCCCCGCTGGCTGATGAGATCTTGGAGATCTGCCGCTCTCGGATTCTCAATCAGCCGAAGGGGGTTTAGCTCGTCGGAATCGAGGCTCAGGTGCACGCATTCATTTTCGAGCAGCTCGCGAAGCTGAAAGCCGAATCGAGCGAGTGCCCCTTGCTTGTCTACGGCGGCTGGATCGACCGGCCGCTTTTTGTGTCCTTTGCCGATGAATGCACGACGCGCAATCTCCGACCCGGTGCTCGCGTTGAGCCGTTTCTTCTAGCAACTGCCAGCCGCTGGTTTCGCTATTGTACACCCGGTCAAGGTCATATCGCCAAGGCGATCTCCGCCACGCGAAAATGCTCTGCTGCTCGCTCGTCGGTAGGCTGGTGGTCGCGCAGCGGCGGAGTGTTATTCCAAAAATGCTTTTTGGAGGGCGGCGGTGGTTGCAATTTCGTTCGAGCCGGTGTTGTCGGATTGATGGATGAGCAACTGCCCGAAGCCATCGCGAGCAATCGCTTCGCGGATCACTTCTTCTTTGCGAACGTAGGTGTATTGGGAGGCGCGGCGGGTCGCGATTTGTTCCTGGTTGAGACCGCGGGCGTGGAGGCGTTGCTCGTGCAGGGCGTCTACGGGTTCGCGAACGAGAATGACGCGGTTGCAGCAGAGGTGGAGCCAGTTCAGCTCGGCGAGCAGCGCGCCTTCGAGGAAGATGAGTCCGCGGCGTTTCGCCAGGTCCAAGCGCAGGAGCGTGAGCAAGGGATCGCGGCAGAGTTCGTTGAGTTGCTTGAGGGCCTCGGCGTGTTGAAAGACGATATGGCCTAGTTTTTTGCGGTCACGGGTGCCGAAGTGGACTTCGACTTTGGCCTGGGTTTGCAATGCGAGCGGCGTGGTGCCTACGAGGACTTCATGGCCGAGTGAGTCGAGGTTGACGTGGTGGGCGTTGGCGAAATGAGCCGTGAGGGTTTTGCAAAGGTAGGTTTTCCCCGCGCCGATGGTGCCGGTGACGCCGATGATGGTTTGACCAAGCTTTTTCTCAAGCGCGGCTTTGACGTTGAGCGTGATGAATTCGTGGATCAGGCCCTGATGGCGCGCGAGTTCTTTGGCGGCGGAGGAACTGACGTTGTTTAACTTGGGATCGGCGAACAGGAGCACGGTTTCGATACCTAACTGTTGCGTAAGACTAATGTCATGCAACAGTCGCTCGTAGTCGAAGTCCTGGCCGTTGCGCGCGCCTTTGATGAGGTGGGTGAAGCCCTGGAGTTTTGCGAAATCGATCGTCAGTCCTTCGACCTTGCAGACGTCAACGTGGGGAAAGCCGGCGAGGTCGAGCGTTTCGCGGATGAGGGCGACGCGCTCGCTGCACTCGAACATGTATTGCTTCGTGGGATTGTCGCCGACGCCGATGGTGATTTTTTGAAAAATGCCGCAAGCGCGCTGGATGATATCGAGATGTCCTCGCGTGAGCGGATCGAAGGAGCCGGTGTAGAGCGCTTTCATGGTGGAAGACTAAAGCGGGCGATGAGGTGCTGGCGAGAGGATCGTTGACGAGGGGGGCATACGAAAGCCGAAGCCGCGAGGGCTAGGAGGCTGCTTTGGGCTGACGATGGCCTGTATTGAACCGGCGACGACGGCACGTCGCTCTCTACCGGAAATACTTAACAGGGTGGTGTTACTTAGTCCGGGCTTCTTCCATCTGCAACCAGGCCCATTGTTTGTCGATTTCGACTTGGAAGGCTGCGACGA
>JAYTWC010000121.1:0-2099 GCA_043743635.1 Verrucomicrobiota bacterium
GCATTGGGGATGTAAGGCTTACCCTTCGCTGCCCACGCACGCACCTCGGGCTCGATCTGTTTCCAAACTTCCAGTTCATGCTGCTTCACCGCCGCCGCCGCACGTTTCGCTTCTTCGGTCGGTGCCGGCCATTTTTCACGGGCGAAGCCGGAAAGCGTCAAGGCCGCCATCCCGAATGACAAAACACTCACCCGAAACAGGGTGCTGGCAGAACCAAAATAGAAAATATTCTTCATGAAATATAAAAGGCTTTCAACTATCGCATGTGACGGCCGAAAAATGAACCGGTAACAGTTTTATTCGCGTTTTTCTGTTTTTAAAACGAGCCCGCCATCAAATTTGAAAGATGCGCCCTTTACGGTTCGAATGCTTATTTCATGAACGCCGTATTTCAAATGACAGGAATTGCCGAGTTTCGAACGCACCACCACGGACTCCAGCACGCCGCCTCGCCAAGATAGATCGATTTCAAATCCGCCACGGGCACACAGCCCTCTAACCGATCCATCGGGCCAAGCCTTCGGCAACGCAGGGAGTAATTCGATCAATGGTGTGCCAGCGTCAATACGCACATGACTTTGTAACAACATCTCAGCGATACCCGCCGTCGCGCCAAAGTTTCCATCGATCTGAAACGGCCCGCACAGATCAAAGAGATTCGGCAACGTGCGTTTGGCCAAAAGCAAATTGAGCTGGCGGTAGGCAAAATCACCATCCCCCACCCTCGCCCACAGCGGAATGCGCCACGCAAAACTCCAACCCGTGCTGCCATCACCGCGCCATTTTAGTAGCGTCTTCGCCGCCGAAAATAACTTTGCGGCGGCCGGTGTAATATCTGCGCCAGGATAAAGCGCCCACAACGGCGACATATGCCGGTGGTTGTTATCCGGCTTGTCGACGTCTTCCAGCCATTCCTGCAACTGCCCGTAACGCCCAATTTGGTTCGGCGGCAATTGCGCAAGGATCTTCTCAAGGTGTGCAGCAAACTCGCGATCAACCCCAAGAATCCCCGCCGCCTCGATCGTATAATTAAACAAAGCGCGCACGAGCTGGTTGTCCATGGTCGGCCCATTGCAAAGGCCGCCTTGCTCCGGCGAAAACGACGGCGACGTCACCAGCCAGCCCGTCTTCTCGTCCTTAACCAGATAATCACAGAAGAATTGCGCCGAATCTTTAAGCAGCGAATAAGCGCGCCGCGCTAAGAACTCCTTGTCACCGGTAAACAGGAAATGCTCCCACAAATGCTGGCACAACCACGCGCCACCGGTCGGCCAGACGCCATCGATGTTGTTGATCGGCGCCGTACCGCGCCAGAGATCGGTGTTATGATGCAATACCCAACCACCACAGCCATACTGGGACTTTGCTGTTTTCGCGCCGCTGATGGCCACATCCTCGATCAAATCAAAAAGCGGGCCATGGCACTCACTCAAATTAGCCACCTCCACCGGCCAATAATTCATTTCCGCGTTAATATTTGTCGTCCATTTGCTCTCCCACGGCGGATTCAATTCCTCATTCCAGATACCCTGAAGATTCGCCGGCTGACTGCCTGGGCGACTGCTCGCGATGAGCAGATAACGTCCGTATTCAAAATATAGCGACGCCAGCGCCGGGTCCGCATCCAGTCCACTCGCCCTGACGAGGGCGACTCGCCGGTCCGTCGACTGATCCGCCTGCGCGGTACACCCAAGATCAAGGGCAACACGTCCAAACAAAGATCGGTAATCCGCAATGTGCTCTCTCAACAGGTCCGCGCAATCGCGGTTCTTTAACCGATCCAAATCGGCCGCACACCGCTCCGCTGGATCGGCAGAAATATCTTGGAAATTCTTGAAGCTGGTTGCGGCAACAAGCTCGAGAGTCACTGCATCGGCTTTCTCAACCGACACGCCAGTATCGCCAACCACCACGCGACCGCCGGTTGTCTTTACGCGAAGCCGCGCTTCAAAGCGTAAACCATCCTCCTGAACCAATCCACGGATCGCCAGCACATCAGAAGCGATCGCCTTTGCTTGAAAAGCCTTGTGCGGACTGTCCATTTTCAACGTGAACGTCACCGATTCCTTCCTGTCCGCCGAAATCCGAATCACGATTGC
>JAYTWC010000122.1:0-10018 GCA_043743635.1 Verrucomicrobiota bacterium
CTCGTTTTCTTCACGCTGCCATTCATTGTTTTGAGCTTGGGAGTGGGGTTGATCGTGATCAATGCCGGATTGTTTTATCTCGTTGGGCGCATCGTTGAAGGTTTTCAAGTTGCGGGTTTTTGGCCGGCCTTGGGTGGCGCGTTGGTCGTCGGCGTTACGAATATGGTGGTGAGTCAACTCCTGCGTGGGAATCGTCCGCAAAATGCACCTCGGACACCACCAACATCTGGACCGAGCAAGCAAGGGCGCGGGACCGACGTGATCGATATTTGAGACGGTTGCGCTTTTCCGAACGTCCCTCATTTTTCTACCATGGCTGAAAACACTGAATACGACCTTATCGTTATTGGCGGCGGTCCTGCGGGCTACGCAGGCGCAATTCGTGCCGGACAACTCGGCAAGAAAGTCGCGTGCATCGAAATGGAACGCGCTGGCGGTACCTGCCTTAACTGGGGCTGTATCCCGACCAAGGCCTTGCTCAAGAGTGCGGAACTCTACCAAAAGATTAAAAAGGCCGACACCTTTGGCATCAGCGCGAAAGATGTAACGTTCGATTTTGCCAAGATTGTTGAGCGCTCCCGTGGCGTCTCCAATCAGATGGCCAAGGGCATCGAGTTCCTTTTCAAAAAATACAAGGTCGACTACATTGTCGGTCAGGCTCGCATCGACGCGCCCGGCATGATCTCGCTCGTCGCGGGCGACCAGAAGGGCAAATTCTACAAAACCAAAGCCATCCTCGTCGCCACCGGTTGCAAGATGCGCAAAATCCCCGGCCTCGAGTACGACGGCGTGCGCGTGATGACTTCGCGCGAAGCCCTTGCCAACACGAAACAACCCAAATCGATCATCATCGTTGGCGCTGGCGCGATCGGCGTGGAGTTCGCTTATTTCTTCAACGCTCTTGGCACGAAGGTGACGCTCGTCGAAATGCTGCCGCAGATCCTCCCGATCGAAGACGAGGAAATCGCTCGCACGCTCAACCGAGCCTTCGACAAGCAAGGCATCGTTTCGCACGTGAACACCAAGTGTGAAAACTTCCGCGTCGGCCAAGACAGCGTGAAAGTCGATCTCATCGCCGGCGACAAAAAGACCGAAGTCGAAGCCGAAGTGCTGCTCTCCGCCATTGGCGTGACGGCTAACATCGACGGCCTTTTCGCCGCCAGCCTGAAACCTGACCTCGACCGCAACTATTTGAAAGTCGGCGACGATTACCAATCGAGCATCAAAGGAATCTATGGCGCTGGCGATATTATCGGGCCGCCATGGCTCGCGCACGTGGCCACTTACGAGGCAATCAACGCCGTCAACGGCCTCTTCGGTCACGGCAAAGCCAAACGCGTGAAGAGTTTTCCCGGTTGCACTTATAGCCAGCCGCAAGTGGCAAGTATCGGCCTGACCGAGAAAGCTGCAAAGGATAAGAAAATCGACATCCGCATCGGCAAATTCCCCTTTACCGCATCGGGCAAAGCCGTCGCCTCAGCCGAAAGCGAAGGCTTCGTCAAAGTGATCAGTGACGCGAAAACCGGTGAGATTTACGGCGCTCATATTATCGGCTCTGAAGCGACCGAACTCATTGCTGAGTATGGCCTCGCGATTCATCTTGAAGCGACGGTTGAGGAAATACACCAGACGATCCACGCCCATCCAACACTGGGCGAAGCTCTGATGGAAGCCGCCGCCGCCACGATGGGTGAAGCGATTCACATTTAGTCGCCGTTCTGTTTTGGATCAGGACGGAGTCAGTTCTATCTTTTTGACGGTTTAGCGTCGAAAAGGTTTGCTGATCGGCAATTAGTGAATACTTATGGGCGCTATAAAGAACGATTATATGCACCCTGTTATTTCTCTTTCTTTGCAGTAAGGTGTTCGCATTAAGGGGAGGGGGCGGTGTGTAGATTCTCGGTAGCCAACTGTATAGATCCTTTTGGCAAGTATGATGTTACAATTAGTTTTAGACCGATTGTTGCGGGAAGCTTTAAGGCGTCCTGGTCCTCCTTTGTTGCTGTCGTAATCGATATGAAATCGAAGCTTTGTCCGAAATCGAAACATGGATTATTGCGGTAGAGGTTGGTTTTGCTCTGGAAGTATGTCCGTTGGTTTGTGAATAATGCAGATTAATAAGCACTATAATTATTTATAATATACACTCAGTAGTCTTTGGTTCCTTGAGTAATTTCAGTGTAAATCCGCTGGGATTCTGCTCCTAGTCACGCTAAACAATTCGGCATTAACCACTGGAATTGTCCCAATTTATGAACATTTACCTTCATAATGTTCAACCGAACACAGCCAGATCGCCTAGCAAACCATAAAAATGAGACAAAATAGCTCACTTTATGGAATGTCTTTGTTCCGCTTATATAAGCGGGTTAACGAAAAGCTCTGATATGAATATTATTGGCATGTACCCTGCTGAAGGACTTCTTCTAAATTCTGACACAACTCCACGCAGTATATAACCCAATATACTTAGCTAACACGAAACGTAATAACTACCAGGCTATGAACCACAGTACCGTAAAGAACCTGAGGAAATCGGCAGCGCTTATCTTTGGCGCAACGTTTTCCTTTTTCGCGGCTAGCGCCGCTTTTGCCCAAACAGCCGCGACCACAGAGCCGACCGACGAGCCGATAACGCTCGAAAAGTTCACGGTCACCGGCTCTTTCATCCAACAGCCCAAAGCAGCCCCCATGGCTCCTGTGGCGGTTTTCTCAGAGGCCGATCTCCGCCGGTCAGGTGCCATGACACCGACTCAAGCTCTGCGCAATCTGCCGTCTTTTGTCGGCAATCCTGGCGCGAACGAAAATGACTCGAATGGCGGCGATGGCTCCACCCACGTGAGCCTTCGCGGCATGGGCCAGGATTACACGCTGACCTTGCTCGACGGACGCCCGGCCGGCAAACAATCCAACCTTCAGATGATTCCGATCGAAGCGATCGAGCGCATTGAAGTCCTGCGTGATGGCGCTGGTATCATTTACGGTTCTTCCGCCATCGGTGGTGCCGTTAATATCATTCTTAAAAAGAACTATTCAGGCTTCGAGGTGGATCTTACCGGTGGTGGTGCGACGCGTACACCCGGTGGGCGTGATACTTTCCAGGCTTCCTTTGTGGGTGGTGCTTCGAATGACAAGACTTCGATTGTCATTTCAGGCAGCTACGCGAAGAATCGTACGCTCTATGCTCGCGACCGGCCCAATTCCGCCAGTCCTGACAACCGGTATTTTGGTGGCACGAACACCGGTTCACCGACTTTTGCTGGCAACGTCACTTCGGCTGCGCTCGGAACGGTGGTTCTGAAGCCCGGCTTCAGCTCCTCGGCGACGCCGACTTCCGCCTCTGATTATGTTACGATGGACCAAAATGGTTATAGCTCTACCCAGCTGTTTAATTTCCGGAAATATTCCCCATCAGCTCCCGGTCAGAAACGTAATTCGCTCTATTTTAATATCGATCACAAGATTTTCGATACGTCGCTCGAATTTTTCGGCACGTTCTTCTACTCGAAACTTGCTACACTAAACGGTTTGGCTCCGGCTCCTTTTGCTCTATACGCTTTTGTAGATGGGCCGGCTATTGGAGATATTACTCAGTGGGGGCCATACAATGAACTATTGGGTGCATCTAAACTTTTGGCGGATGATACCGATTTGGTTCGTTATCGTTCGGTTGAGCTCGGTAACCGTTCACAGGAACAGGTTTACAATGATTTTAAGGTAGTTTTTGGTCTTCGCGGCCAGATCGGCAAATCAACCTGGAGATGGGAAGCTGCCTACACCATCGACAACGAGCAATACCGCCAGCTCGACGGCGGCGTGCCTTCACTTCCAAAGCTGGATGCCGAGATCGCAGCCGGTCGTTTTAACCCCTTCGCCTTGGCCTCTTCCAAGGGCACGGCAACGGTCGCGGGTGTGGTTTACAATTGGGATAACGCAAAAGCCCTCAAGGCCTCCGAAGTCACGGCTCGCCAGCTGTACGACGACACAGGGAAAGCTTTTAACGCTCGCGTAACAGGATCGTTGTTTGAACTCCCTGCGGGTGACTTCGCGATTGCTGCGGGTTATGACTATGATTCTAATTCTAGTTCGTTTGATGCGGATGATCTTTATGCTTCCGGTTCGGTTCTCGGCTTGAATTCATTTGTCGATGATTACACTCAAAACGGTAGTCAGTCGCTGTTCACAGAAATCAAGGCTCCTCTCATTTCTGAAAAAAACAATGTGCCTTTTGTGCATGATTTGAGTATTGGTGCTATCGCTCGTAATGAACGTCAGTTGATCAAGGGCACCAACGCTGTTTCGGGCCACTTCGATTCGGTCAGTTTTGCGAAGACCAACCCGAGCATTAATCTTCAGTATTCGCCTACGGACAACTACAAGTTCCGCGCTACCTGGAGTAAAGGCTTCCTCGTTCCGGCGTCCTCCAAAGTTTTCGGTGCCGTTTCCACCGACAACCAGACTTTGACGGATCCGCTTGGCTTCCCGACCTTAGCACAGACCACGGTTGTCATTCGCGGTAACCCGAACCTGAAGCCATCGGTATCAAAGGCTTGGTCCGTGGGCATGGTTGCGCAGCCTAAGAATTTGGTGAAGAATCTCTCCCTCACGGTGGATTTTTATAATATCAGTGTTGATGGCATTGTGGCCAACAACGCCATCGCCATCCTTGCGGCCAATGCCGCTGGTCAGGGACCGGGTTTCGTTCCTGGTAACGCCGCAACCATCAATCCTAATGCCCCGTATGCAGCCCAGATCAGACGCTCGGCCAACGGTCGACTTAACAACAGCGGTAGCTTTGCGGCTGCTTACGGCGTGAGCTCGCGCGGTGCGGTCATCTCCGATTATATGAATGTCGCTAAACGCGATGTTTCCGGTCTCGAGTATACCGTCACGTACGTGGTGCCCACCACGGATTTTGGCCGCTTTACCTTCGATGGCGCGCTTAACCAGTTTATCAAATACCAGCAGGTCAACGCGCCCGGCGCGCCCGCGATCAACTACCTGGGCCGTTTCGTGAGCGATGCGGGTGACAAGATTGCGCCAGGAAGCATTCCGAAGTTGAAAGGCAATCTCGGCCTCAAGTGGAGCCGGAAGGCCATTAATGCCAGCGTGACGTTTAATTACGTCGATTCCTATCAGGACGATCCGCTCTTCGTCATGTCGCCCAAGATGAAGGCTTACTATGAAGCAGGTACACCCAAGTCAGATCCTGCCTTTGCGGCTTATCTCGCTGACAGCACCCAGCTCAAGGTTGGTGGCTATCGCCGGGTCTCTGCATTCGAAACCTTCGACGTACAGACGGGCTACAGTTTCAGCAAAGGGAATTATTATCTCGCTGGCCTCAGTATCTCCGTTGGCGTGACCAACGTGTTCGACAAGCTGGCTCCGCTGGCTGCCGGCGCGTTTAACGACAGCTACGACACGCGCACGGCCAACAATATTGGCCGGTTCTGCTACATGGAAATCCGCAAGGTTTTCTAAACGAGGCAAACGTCGAAAGACCTGCCCCTTCTCTCAGCCCCGGTGATTTTTCACCGGGGCTTTTTCTTGGGTACGCCTCATGGTTAAGGTAAAATGATCGAAATCCATAACTTTGCTTCCATCCTTGGTTTTTTAGATTCTTCGTAGTTCAAATGTAAGCGCCCGTCCGGCCATTCAATTGCCCAAAAATTGGGACCCCTGGCGTCAGGGTTAAAAAAAGTTCTGTCATGGGCATGGAGTGAGAGTGATTTCATGAAAAGGTGGTCGTAATTTGGCCTGCCGAGTAGAGCGGTTTCTTGGTAGGGGCGCAGGCTTGCTGCGCCCTCGTTGGCGTTGTTCACAATCTGGGCACAGCAATTTTGTAGTGCCCGGTTTGGTTTATAGGAAAGGGCGCCGTAAGACTGCGCCCCTGCAGCGGAATGTACGGCCGCTGATTTGGGCTTCAGCGCACGGGCTTTAGCTTCACCCGTTCGGCGGTCAGGGGGTGGCCGAGAAGGCGTGCTCCGTGGGTGGCGAACCATATGGCATCGTCTGTGGTCGCGAAGCGGCGCTGGCCGTGGCGGCTGAGGCGGGCTTCACGATCGGGGTGGCGTTTGAGCCAGTCGGCGAGGCGTGTTGAAATGATTTCCCCTTGCGCAAGAAGTTCGATTGACGGTGGCACGATGCGGCGCAGGACGGGTAGAAGGAGAGGGTAGTGCGTGCAGCCGAGGAGAATCCGTTGTGGCGGTTGGGGACGGTTTAGGATGGATTCGAGCGAACGGCGGAGAAAATATTCGGTGCCAGGGCCGTCGAGTTCGCCGGCTTCGACCATCGGTGCCCAGAGCGGACAGGCTTGTTGGATGAGTTCGAGCTGCGGCGCGAGTTTGCGCAGTTCGAGGCCGTAGGAATCGGAGGCGATGGTGCTCTCGGTGGCCACGACGGCGACGACGCCGACGGTGCTAGAGGGTTGGGTTTCACCGGGAATGGCACCGGGAGGCAGGCCGGCCAAGGCTTCGACTGAAGGCCGCACGACGCCGAGTACGCGGTGGTCGGGCCGGTGTTTAGGGAGATGGAGTTGTTGGAGGTTGCGCAGGGCGCGGGCTGAGGCGGTGTTACAGGCGAGCAGGACGAGCGTGCATCCTTCGTTGAATAACCATTCGACGGATTCTAGGGTGAACTCGTTGACCACGTCGGCGCTGCGTGCGCCGTAGGGAGCGCGGGCGCTGTCGGCGAGAAAGAGGTAGTCGTACTGCGGGAGTGTTTTGAGCAAGGAGCTCAAAACGGTGAGGCCGCCAAAGCCAGAATCGAAGACGCCGATCATGGTTTGAGGATGAATTCCGTTTGCAGGCCGTCAACCGAACTGCCGCCGATCCAGAGATGGAATTTTCCGGGCTCGATCACGAAGCGGTTTTCGGCGTTGAAGTAACCGAGCGACTGTTTCGGCAGAGAGAACGTGATGGTGCGTTTCTCGCCCGGTTTGAGAAGAACGCGGTTGAAGTCTTTGAGTTCCTTCACCGGGCGGGTGAGACTGCCGGTGAGCTGGCGGGTGTACAGTTGCACGATCTCGGTGCCGGCGCGCTTGCCGGTGTTGGCGATGGTGACTGTCGCGGTGATCACTCCGTTGGCGTTGGGCTCGGAGACGGTCAGGTCGGAGTAGACAAACGTGGTGTACGAAAGTCCGAAGCCGAAGGGGTAGGCGGGCGACGAGTGGACATCGAGGTACTTCGAGAAATAGCCCTGTGGGTCCTGCGGCGTGCCGAGCGGGGCGCCGACGTCTTCCTTGTCGAGTTTGGCCGGGCGGCCGGTGTTCTTGTGATTATAATAGAGAGGAATCTGTCCGATGGTTCGGGGGAAGGTGGTGGTGAGTTTGCCGGAGGGGTTGGCGTCGCCAAAGAGCAAATCGGTGATCGCGGGGCCGGCCATGGTTCCAGGGTGCCAAGCGAAAAGGATGGCCTGTGCTGCGTCGGCGGCGTGGCCGAAGGTGAGGGGGCGTCCGCCGAAGACGACGAGCACGATGGGCTTCTTGGTGGCGGCGATGGCGTCTATGAGTTGGTTTTGGGCGCCGGGCAGATCGAGAAAGGCGCGGCAGCGGGCTTCGCCGGAGAGTTCGTGGCTTTCGCCGACGCAGAGGACGACGATGTCGGCCTTGCGGGCGGCTTTGACGGCGGCGGCGATGTCGGCCGTGTCGGTGCTGGTGGCGTGCTTGAGGCCAGGGGCGAAGAGGATTTTAGATTTCGAGCCGATGCGGTCCTTGAAAGCTGAATACACGGTCCGGCATTCTTCGACACGGGCCTGACAGGACCAGCAACCGCGCATGTCGGTCTGGCTGTCGGCGAGCGGGCCGATGACGGCGATGGTCTGTGTGTCGGAGGAAATCGGGAGAATGTTTTTTTCGTTCTTGAGCAGCACCATGCTTTCGGTGGCGAGCGCGCGTGCGATGCGGAGATTTTCGTCGGTGAGCTGGACGTTGAGTCGCTTTGTATCTGTGTACGGGTTTGTGAAGAGGCCGAGGCGAAATTTTACGCGCAGGATGTTGCGCACAGCGTTGTCGAGCGTGGCGGTGGAAATCGCGCCTTCGTTGAGGAGGCTCTCGCCGTTTTCGCGGTAGGTGGTGGAGACCATTTCCATGTCGACACCGGCGTTGATGCCGAGGCGGGCGGCATCGCGGCGGTCGGCGGCGTAGCCGTGGGGAATGAGTTCCATGACGGATTCCCAGTCGCTGACAACGAAGCCGTCGAAGGCCCATTCATCGCGGAGGATTTTGCGCAGCGTGAAGGCGTTGCCGGAAGTGGGGACGCCGTTGAGGTCGTTGAAGGCGCTCATGAATGTCTGCACGTCGGCGTCGCGGGCGGCTCTGAACGACGGCAAGTAGGTATTGCGTAGTTCGGGTTCTGGGATGGACGTGGTGTTGTAGTCGCGTCCGCCCTCGGTGGCGCCATAGCCGACGTAGTGTTTGGCACAGGCGGCGATACTTTGGGGATCGGAAAGGGTTTGGCCTTGGAAGCCCCGCACCATGGCAGCGCCGAGACGCGACGTGAGCACGGGATCTTCGCCGAGGGTTTCGGCGATGCGGCCCCAGCGGGCATCGTGGGAGAGGTCGAGCATGGGCGCGAAGGTCCAGCGAATGCCTTCAGCGGACGACTCGACGGCAGCGACGCGACTGGCGGATTCGATTAGTTGTGGATCCCAGCTGCAGGATTGGGCGAGCGGGATGGGGAAGAGCGTGCGGTAGCCGTGGATGACATCGATGCCGAAGATGAGCGGAATCTTTAGGCGCGATTCTTCGGTGGCGATGCGTTGGAGCTTATTGACTGTTTCGGCTCCGTCGGGGTTGAGGAAGGAGCCAACGCCGCCCGTGCGAATCGCCTCTTCGGCGGCGACGATGGTGGCAGGTTTTTGGGGTGAGTAGTGCCGCTGACTCATCTGGCCGAGTTTTTCGGCGAGGGTCATTTGCGAGACGAGTTTTTCGATCGCGATTTCGATTTCGGCGTCGGTCATCGGGACGGCGGCAACGGCGCTGGCGGCGAAAAACAGACTGACGAAGGGTAGGACGAAGCGACGAAAGCTCATGGTTATAAACAAGGGTTGCTCAAGATGATTGGTGAGGAAACGACCTTGATCAACTAAACGGCGCGCAGAAGGGGCTTTTAAAGCCAGAATCCGGCATTGACCGCGGAGGGCGGCGTTCCGTAGTTTGACCAATTCCTACACGCAAAACTGTCCGAATTTTTCCAACGTGAACATCGAAATCAAAGACCTGTCCGAAACCCGTAAGAGCCTTGTGGTGACTCTCGACCAGAGCGAAGTTGCCGCCGAGCATCAGGCCACCGTGGCCGAATTCTCCAAGATGGCCAAGCTGCCCGGCTTCCGCCCCGGCAAAGTTCCGGCCGCGATGATCTTGAAACATTACGGGAAAGAAATCACCGAGGAGTTTAAGCAGAAGGTGATCAGCAAGGCCTATCGCAACGGTCTCGAGGAATCGAAGCTCGAAGTGCTTTCGCTTACCGATGTGCAGCCCGGCGAGATCGACGTAACGAAACCCGCCGTCGTGACGCTCACGCTGGATGTTCGCCCCACGTTCACCGTGCCGGACTACGTTGGCCTACCGACTGAAGTGGTGGCGGTTGAACCGACTGATGCCGAAATCGATCAGGTCGTCGAAGGCATGCGTGCCGAGCGCGCTGATTTTAAGGTTGCTGATCGCGCTGCCGCAAAAGGCGATTATGTGAAGCTTGCCTACGAAGGCACGGTTGATGGCAAATCGATTCTTGAGATCGCGCCCGACAAACAAATCTACAGCAAAGTCCCGCAAACCTGGGAAGAAGTCGAAGGCGAGCAGGAAGGCCTGATCCCCGGTCTCGGTAAACAACTCGCAGGCCTAAAAGCCGGTGACAAGAAGAACGTCACGATCACGTTCCCGGCTGATTTCGCCGCCGTGCCCGCGCTGTCTGGCAAGAGCGCCGATTACGCCGTTGACGTGCAGGAAATCCGCGAACGCATTCTTCCTCCGATGGACGCTGAGTTCTTCAAGGCCCAGCAGGTGGAAAACCTCGAAGGC
>JAYTWC010000123.1:0-2542 GCA_043743635.1 Verrucomicrobiota bacterium
GAAAGCGATCATTGTGTGCGAGCCCGCGGCGAACCTCGTGTATTTTTCACCGAATCAACTCGACCAGAGCTATGCTGTGTTCGACCGGTATGTGATGGAGCCGATGCGGCGAATCGTGCAGCTGCTTGGGCGACACGGCGTGGATCTTATTTTTCACGATTGTGGTGAGCTGACGGGCGGCATGGTGAAGCGTTTCGCGACACTCGGCGCGGTGATGATCAGTTTCGGCAGTTCGCGCAAACTGTGGGAGGACACGGCGCTGATTCCGAAGGATACGGTGCTGTACGGGAATCTGCCGACCAAGCGTTTCTATGCGAAACAGCTGAGCGTCGCCGACGTTGAAAAAATGGCGATCGAACTCGTTGTTAAGATGCAATTGGCAAACCATCCGTTCATCCTAGGCAGCGAATGCGACGTGTTGAGCGTGCCCGGCAGCGAAGCGGAAATCGCTGGCAAGGTCGACGCGTTCATGCGGTGCGGATGCTGTAACTGAATCTAGGCGCGGCTGGTGTGAATTGCCACGACCGCGCACTAAAAACCTTGGACAATGCGGAGCATTGTCCCTACCACGGGAACCGTTATTAAAACGCGGCGAATACGCTGAGCGTGAATTCGGTTGGACGAACCTTCTCGGCTTGGTGAAGATAGCCGCTCTTCACTTTGACCTTTGAAGCGTCATAACCCGCCTCGATGCCGATCGCCACGATGCGGTGTTCCCAAACGTTGGCGCCAATCGCAATCAAGGGCGCTGGATCGCCCATGCCGATATAGTCGCCACCGGAAATTGGGTAGGCGACACCGGCACGAATATACGGCGCGAGGAACCCGGCTTTGGGAAAATAATAGCGAATATCCGCGAACACCGGGATGACGTAGCTCGACTTAACGTTGTCGTCGTAGTGGTGGTAGTAATGGTTCTGGTCCCTGACCTCGATATAGGAGCAAGGGCCGACGCCCACGCCGAAGCCGATGCCGTTTTCCAGCTTGGCGTATCCGGTGAGTTTTAGGCCGATGGAGGTAGAATTGTTTCGTTCGAAACCGAAATTCTTCTCCAACTGGTTTAGGACGTTCTCGATGCCGGAAGCGTAGGTGAAACCAAGCTCGACGTGATATTCGGTGGTGCTGGCGGCAGGCGATGGGATGATCCCCGTGCGAGCGACGAGCGGCAAGCCAAGGCCGGTAAGCAAGGCTGCAAAAAGAAGGACGTGGTGACGGTTGGTCATAGTAAAGAAGGTTCGTTGATTTTAAGACTACTCGCGGTGAGCTGAGTTCCCGGCCGGGCGCTGCGGCGGAGCCAGTTTGTTGGTTCTTTTATGCGAGAAAGCGTCGTTGGCGCGAGTGAATTTTACATGTTGTCGCATGCCAATTATTTCGGCTTCTGGGCCAAATTGGGTGACAGGCGTGAGCGTTTCTTGGGGATGGCTGAAATCGGTGTGGCCGCGAATTGGCGCCGCCATTTGTCAGGCGCAAGACCAAAGGCCTGCTTGAACGCGGCGGACAAATGAAATGCCGAACTAAAGCCTAGGCGTGCGGCGATGTCTTCAAGCGTGTCATCACTGGCCGAGAGCAGTCTTCGGGCGCGATCAAGGCGTTGCTGGAGCATATATTGCCAAGGGGCAAATCCCGTATGCGTTTTGAACGCGCGGCGAAAATGCGAGTACGCCACCCCGAGTCGCCGGGCGAGTGCCTCGATATTGACTGGTTCGGCGATGTGTTCGGCGAGGTGCCGCTCCGCTTCGGCGACGGCTCGAACCAGTCGCGAGCGGGCCGGCGAGGCGCGGCCGCAGGCCTGCCAGACGGCGAGTGCGCCAAGCATGCGCGCAGAGAGTTCGGGGTCGAAGCCGGGACGCGGCGGGGTGTTGCGCACCCGGGCATGAACGGCATCGATTGCCGTTTCGAGACCGGCGGCGAGCGCCCCTTTTCGCACGGGCGACGCCGGGTCGAGCACGCCAGAGCGGCGCAGGCTTTCGACGACGGGGCCGCGAAACTCAGTCCATTTTTCCTCCCAGCCCGTTTCGAGATCGGGGCGGTAACGATGCCAGACCTTCGGAAAAAGGACGAAGGCCGTACCGGTTTCGACTTCGCAAAGGCCGGTTTCGCGCGTTTCAAAAACACCGCGGCCCGCCGTGATAAGCACGATTTGAAACGCGTCGAGCCGTCGCCCGCGTGACCAAGCGAAATAGTGATCGGCCGGGTGATTACGGGGCGGGTAGGGTGCGCCGGGTTCGATGGCCGCGACGCCGGCCGCCGTCACACCGAGGCCCCAATGCGCCAGTTCAGGCGAGGCGGGCAAGTAGTGAAAATGATTCGGGGTAGCGGCGGGCATTTTCTGTATGAAGTTGATCATTGAGGCGATTCCGGCGCGCATGTCGATCCGCTAAGGTGTGCAGCTTAGTTTTCCTCGGCTGGTCTCTTGTGGCCGGCTCCATCTGCCCAACCCTTAGCGTTCCTCGCTCATGACTCCCCAACAACAGAAACGCGCCCTTGAGGCCCTGAAATCTTTTAACATCGAAGTCCCGTCCTGGGGCTTTGCCGATACCGG
>JAYTWC010000124.1:0-3717 GCA_043743635.1 Verrucomicrobiota bacterium
TCGCAGTTGGTGAGTAACGACGTGGTCTTCACTCCGGCGTATTCTTATAAGCTGTACCCGACTTCCCTCGT
This sequence comes from Verrucomicrobiota bacterium, assembly GCA_043743635.1. GTDB lineage: Bacteria > Verrucomicrobiota > Verrucomicrobiia > Opitutales > Opitutaceae > JADKHC01. The sequence continues at coordinate 72 of JAYTWC010000124.1, forward strand.
GCCCTCGCTCGTCAAGGCTGGTGCGGGCAACGTTGCGGTCGATGCCCCGGCTACGTCCACGGCTTCAATCACCGGCCCTACCGCGCAGGTTCCAACAGGCACCGCGTTCACACTCACTGCGGTACCGGCGGCCTTTACGCCGACTTCGTATCAGTGGCGCTTTAAGAATTCGGACCTCACTGGTGCGACGGCAAGTACCTACGCAGTCGCCACGGCGGCCAGCACTCATGCAGGTCCTTACTCCGTCGTTCTCGGTAATGTTGCCGGTGAATCAGTGGTTAGCTCTTCGCTGACGATCACTGTGAGCACGAGCAGCAGCAGTAGCAGCAGCTCTTCTTCCTCGAGTAGTTCGTCTTCGAGTTCGTCCAGTAGCTCGAGTTCGAGTTCATCAAGTTCCAGTTCTAGTTCGAGTTCTTCGGGCGGCACGAGTGGCGGCCCCTCGACGCCAGATGGCTGGCGCGCCGGCACCGGTGGCGGTGGTGGCGCGAATGAACCTTGGCTGTTGGCAATTGCCGGCGTGCTCTTGGTTTTGCGTCGTGCCACTCGTTCGTCAAAGAAGCGCTCCTAGATAATGGTCTAGACGCAATCTTATGTGTCCCGTGGTGGTGTGTGTGATTTGGTTTTGTACACGTGGCACATAAGATTTGCGGTCTGATTACGAATATAAAGTCACAACTATTATCCTCACCTAATTCCCAATTTGGTAGCCGCCGACGCTGCCGTCATTTTTTCAAATACCCAAATATCCATGCTTAACATGTCACGTTCGCTTACTCTTCTGGGCCTAAGTGCGTTTATCGCACTTGGTGCATCCGTCACTGCCGAAACCAAGGATATTCCGGTGGAGGCGACATCTGCCTCTGACCAAAACGACAAACCAGCTCGTGAGCAGGGGAGTAAGACTGCTCCTGCCGCCGCCGATGAGGATGTGGTCGTGCTTTCTCAATTTACCGTCCAAGGAGACAAGGCTAATGACTACGTCGCTTCGGAATCGGTCACAGGTACTCGCGTGGCGAGCAAACTCCGCGACCTGCCGTTTCAGGTGAATGTCATCACCTCTGAGTTTATTACCGATTTCGGTGCGTTCGACATGTCGCAACAACTCGGTTGGGTGAGTAATATTTCCCCCTCCGATACGCAGGGGAGTTTGGTGTTGCGTGGATTTGCGACGACGCCGTTTGTCGATGGTTTCCGTCGTCTGGGTAATCTCGATATCGTCGACACCGCTCGCGTGGAAATCATTAAGGGTCCCGCAGCTTCAATTTATGGCCAGACTTTGCCGGGCGGCGTAGTCAACTACGTTAGCAAACGGCCTTCAAACAAACCGCAGGATAAAATCGATTTGACGGTCGGTAATGACCGTTTCTTCCGCGCCTCGCTCTCGTCCTCGGGTCCCGTTGGCGCTAGTAAAAAGTTATTTTATCTAACCACTCTCAGCACCAATTCGCGCAATTTCGAGCAGCAGTTTGCCTCCCAACAGAGAAAACTGGGGTCGGTGATGTTCCAATATAAATTTGATGATGACACCAACGTCAGTGTGAAAATAAACACGCAGAAAGATCATAATCGGGATCGCACCGCGATTCCGTGGATCAAGTCGTCGACAAAGGGATTTCTTACTCAAAGTGATGGAGTCACTCCGCTGAAATACACCTACACAACCAAGAATCCGCTCACGGGAGCACTCTCGACCAAGACCGCCAACGTTCCTTTTCCTCAAGTGATCGTTAAATATGCGAACAACCCCGACGATCTCGCGAAGATCGCCCAGTATATTGCCAATCCCACGGCTTTCGGAACCAATGGCAGTACGCTGCCGCTTTCGAATACACTTTCGACGACTAACTCGTGGGACCGTATCGGCACCGAGTTGGCTGATTATCGCTCTGATGGCCCTCGCGGTTACAATGAATCAAAAATGTATGGCGCCAATATCATCGCCGAGCATCGCACCGCGAGCTGGCTGTCTCACCGCTTCACGTTCGATCTCTTTCAGCGGTCCTATGAAAAGCAGTCCGAGTCAGGCAACCAAGTCTATTACAATGATCCAAATTATCCGGACGGGAAGATTGGCGACGCAACACCCACTTGGCGTGTCACTCCGCAGAAAGGTTACTCCAGTCAGCTCGACAATCTCTTCACCTTCGACACTGGACCGGTTGCGCATAAATTCCTGGTCACTTTTGATTTTGCCCACCAACAAAAACGCGACAAATCAATCACGATTGTGTCCGGTACGGGATATAACGATCTATATCTAGCCACTGATCCAGCCTCTGGTATTCAATACCCGTTTAACCTTCCTCTCGGACCGCGCTCGACTGGCGTACTTCGTTACAACTCGAGCACGAACGTCTATACGGCGGGTGCACAGGAATTGGCCGGACCGCTTAATGATAGTAATTATTATTATCCCACCTACGCCGATCATCCGGATAGCTACACCAATATCTCGCTCAATGACTGGCGGGCCAGCGACGATTACGGCATCTTTATGAGCGAGCGCGCTACTTTCCTCAAGGGACGGTTAACTGCTCTGGTCGGCGCCCGTTACGATTACATGGTTGATCTCTACAAAAACTATCTGGGCACCGACAAGAAAAGCCTTCGCAGTTTGTGGGATGATCAGGCCCTCACTTACCAGATGGGCGTCACCGGCTATGCCACCAAGAATATTATTTTCTTCGCCAACAAGAGCACGGCCTATAATCCAAATATGCAGGTGGTCAACGTGAAGCAGGTTGCGGTGGATGCAGATGGGAATGCCATACCAGGTGCGCCAATTTCCTACAGTAGCAAGGTGATGCCGAACGAATCGGGCAAAGGTTACGAATATGGCGTGCGCTTCAATCTCTTCCAAGAACATCTCAATATCGGTCTCAGTCGCTTTGTCATCGATCGTACCAATAAAATTGATTCGTTTACCAACGAGTATGGACTAAGCGAATACGTCGGCAACGGGGCACAGCGCTCGAAGGGTTACGAAGTCGACTTCAACTGGGCAATTACTGATGCGCTCCAGCTGTTGGGTGGTTATGGTTACAACGATGCCCGTTACACCGCGAATACGCTTCCCTACCTCGTCGGCACCGGGACGCCGCAAAACGCAAAAACCAACGTGAGCTTCGCGGCCCGTTATCAATTCAAGAACTCGGCGTTGAAAGGGCTTTCTCTCATGGCCGGCGTTCGGCATTATTCCAAATCGCTGGTTAATGTCGGGAGTGGCGGGGTGATTTCCACCAATCCCTATTCGAGTAGTTTTAAGCCTGTGATCTACAACACGACCTTGTCGAACGGCACGCTGCCCTTTCCTGATCTTCCGGTCAATGTTGCGGTATTGAGCTCGAATTGTTCGCTCACCAACGAACCCACCGGCGCACTCAATCCCAAGACTGGGGTGGTCCAAGCGAATGGAAATAAAGACAAAGGCTACACGGCGCTCAATATCCCGACGGGTTGGGCTCAGTACACACCAGGCATGACCATGAACGCAGGCACTCAATATTACGTTCTCGATGGCAACGGTTCTACCGCCGTGAGCTATAGTCGCACGACCTCGATTGACGACAATCGCGCCAACGTCTTCAATGATCCCTACACGATTTGGACCTTTGGCGTGAGTTATAATATTAAGACCAAAGCCTAC
>JAYTWC010000125.1:0-8849 GCA_043743635.1 Verrucomicrobiota bacterium
AGAACGGCGAACTCACCGGCATCAAACCGCGGGTTGTCGTACTCATGATCGGCACCAACAACACAGGCCTCGAACGTGATAAACTCACCCCGCGCAACACTACTCCGGATGTAATCACCGGAGTCACCGCCATCGTGCGAGGCCTGCGCACCCAGCTCCCAGAGGCAAGGATTCTCCTGCTCGCGATCTTCCCTCGTGCCGAGAAACCCGCCGATCCAGTGCGCGCACAGATTCAGGAAATCAACAGCGCCATCGCCAAGCTGCACGACGGAAAACGCGTCTTCTTCCTCGATATCGGCGCAAAATTCCTCGAACCCGATGGCACCATGCTGAAAGAGATCATGCCCGACTTCCTGCACCCTTCGACCAAGGGCTATGAAATCTGGGCCGAAGCAATCAAAGAGCCGCTCGAGAAACTGTTGAAGTAAGATCTGCGCGCGTTTTCAGCAATACGCTTCGAGTCAAAATGGGCGCCATTGGGGAATTGCTTCGTCGGCAATCGTGGGGCATATTCCAACAGCATAAGCCCTCCTCTCAGCGAGGGCGCTGCCCGCTTCAGCCATGGCTCGCACATCCAACTTCATCGTTTCTACCGACCCAGCCGCAAACCTGCTTCGAATCCGCTTAAGCGGAGGCATCGATGCAAAGTGCATGAAGGCCTGTGTGGATGACGTGGCCCAACAACTACCAAGCCTTCGAACTAATTTCACGGTTTTTACTGATCTGAGCGGCATCCAAACCATGGATACAGCCTGCGTGCCTGAAGTAGAACGAATGATGGATGTCTGCCGCGACAAAGGCGTGGGCACTGTCATACGCGTCATTCCAAAACGCTCCAAAGACGTCGGCTTTAATATTCTCTCACTTTTCCATTATCCCAAAGCGGTGCACGTCCTGACCTGCGCTACTGTCGCCGAGGGCGAACGCGCGCTGGCCTAGTCCCGTTTCCGATAGCGGCCAGCCAGCTTCCTTTTGCAGGCCAAAGTTCGTGTACATCAACCGCGCAGGACCAACCAAAATCAGGGCGCCGCTCCTGGAGTCCCTGTCTGCGGTGCGATCGCAGGCTGTGGCGCTGCTGGCAACACAGGACACGAAACCGGTGGCGACTTCACTGGTTCGGTTTCTAGCGGCGCATCGTTGAGCTCATAAGTGCCGTCGGGCTTCAGAAGAAGCGTCGCGCCTTTGTGAACCAACCGACCTACGATCGTATCACTCTCCGGGACTTTTGCGACTTCGATTACCTCTACCACATGGTTTTCGCGTTCAATCAGGGTGAGGCTCATATCGGGCCACGAAAACACAGCGGCTCGCCGGTAAATATAAACCGGTTTTTGCACGGTTTTTGTCTGACTTTTCTTGGGCTTGTGCGGATTAAAAACCTCGACGGCTTCCCAGCGTAAAATCCTCTTCTGCTCGGGAAAGAAAACTCCGCGAACCGGATTGGGGAACATCCAGATGAATCGGATTCCCCAACAATCCGAATCGAGGGCTGGATCTTTGCGCTCCCAGATTCGTTTGGCTCTAATTTGAAACTCCACGTTCCTCCTCTGTTTTGTCGCATGATCGAAAAGCTCCAGTTTAATCACGTCGCCTGATTCAGTGGTAGAATAGCGTTCGACCAATTCGCTCCAATCCAAACGGGTCGTGGCAACTCCATTCACCGCCATTATTTCATCCCCGAGCTGAACACCGGCAACGTCTGCCGGTGAGCCGAACCCCACGCCAGAAACAAGCAGCGCTTTGGGAGGGCCGCCTGATACTCTACTCCAGACACTAAGCTTCCCATGAATGCCGATCCCCCAATGCGCAAACGGGTTTGTCTTCACCTCATACGGATCGAGTTTGGCGTCCTGCTCCGTAACCAGCGGCAAGTCCTTGGCCTTGTCTTTGGCGTACGCACTCGTCAGGAAAATGGAAAACGCAAATAGGCCGCAGCGTGCAGCCCGCAGCAGGAGTTTTGAAAATGGCCTCATCCGTACCTCTGCAAAAAACAGCCTCTCGTAAACGCGTCGATCCAAAAAACAGAGGGAAGATCAGTCGCCACGGCGCGAGAATCTTTTAAAACAAGGCGTGGATTTCTGGCGTCGCTGGTGATTTCAATCATACTCGTCCCAGCAAATCCAGAAACCATGAAGCTCCCCTCCCTACTCTTCCCGTGCCTACTGCTGTGCGTCTCCGCATTTGCGCAGACAGAAAAAATCGCGCTCTGGAGCAGTTCCGCGCCAGGCACCGAGGGCCGTGCCAACACCGAAAAAGTCGATGACAACGGAAACATCTCCGACGTGTTTCAGGCCGAGCTCACCTACTTTCCATCGCCAGATCAAACGAGCTTGGCACCCGCAATCCTTGTATGTCCGGGCGGTGGTTATAGAAACGTCGTCATGCAAAAAGAAGGCACGCGCGCTGCCCAGTTTTTCCAAAAGCGCGGCTTCGCGGTCTTCGTTTTAAAATACCGGCTCGTTCCCGCTGAGGCCGTACAGGACGCACGCCGCGCCATGCGTATTATCCGTCAACATGCTCCAGACTATAAAATCAATTCAACGAAAATTGGCATCATTGGGTTTTCCGCGGGCGGACATCTCAGCGCTAACCTCGCCGTCAGCTTCAACGTCTCAGACCGCACCGACGATACCGACAAAATCTCTGCCCGACCTGATTTCTGCGCACCCATTTACGGCGTTTTAGAACCTCTAAACCCCGCCAATTATGCTCCCGGCCGGTTTCCTGAGCTCTATAAAATTACGCCCATAAAAAATGGCCTCACCAAGGACACCCCGCCCATGTTTCTCGCCCATGCCGTCGACGACACCACCGTGCCGGTCGAGCACAGCATAAACCTCTTCATAGCACTAAAAGCAGTAGGCGTTCCAGCCGAATTACATCTCTACGAGAAAGGCGGCCACGGCTTCGCCCTCGATCCAGAACGTGGCTACGCAACAAGCTGGGGCGACGCATTTCTGCTCTGGCTGAAAGCACAAGGCGTTTCCGCTACCTCCGAAACGAAAATACAATGACCCTCCGACTCAACACCATCCGCTGGGTAGCCATTTTCCTCGGCCTGACATTTTCGCTTGGCGCAGAACCGACCGCCACGACTGCGGAGCAACGGCTGGCCGACCAAACCGCCACACTTCAAACTCAACCTCACAACGCCGGGCTATGGGATGCACGCGGCCACACCCGCCTAGAACTCCACGATACGGTCGGCGCAGCAGCAGACTTTTCCGAAGCCATCCATCTCGCGCCGTCCAATGTCGGCTATCGTCTGAGCCGCGCACAGCTTCTCACGCATCAAAACAACTGGCCCGGCGTCATCGCCGACTGCGCCAAAGGCCTTTCCGTCAATCCCGAGTACGTGGAACTGCTCCTCTTGAGAGCCCGCGCCCGAACTAATCTCGATCAGCCTAAAGAAGCCCTCGCCGATGCCAACAAGGCCATCGCGCTCAGCCCTGACAACTCCGAAGCCCGCAGCCTGCGTGCATGGATCCACTTTCTCCGCAAAGACTGGTCGAGTGCGAATGACGACGCTACTCAGGCACTGAAAGCCAAACCTGACCAAATCGACCTTCTCCTCGTGAGCGGCATTGCCCACCGCGAACTAAAACAACCCGCCGAAGCTCGTGAATGTTTCACGCATATCCTAAAACTGGATACAAATCATCTGCGGGCGCTCTTCAATCTTGGCCAGCTCGACCTTGCAAGCCATGACTGGTCTGGCGCCGCCGAACTTTTCACCCACGCCCTCCGTCTTTCCCCCGGGCAACCAGAGGCCCTCGCCGGCCTCGGCCAGGCGCTTCTCGAACTCGGCGACGCCAAAGGAGCAGCTGAGGCGCTTTCTCAGGTTGTCACGTTTCGCCCGAACCAACCGGAACCTTTTCTTCTTCGCGCCCGCGCCGCCGAACAACTCGGATTATTTGAGCACGCGTTCAACGACGCCAGCCAGGCCGTCGTCCTCGGATCAAACGATCCAGAAGCCCGCTTAATCATCGCACGGGCCAGCGAAAAACAGGGAGCCTGGGATGCCGTTATCCAGCAATGCAACCGCGTGTTAAAGGTCAGCCCGAACAATACGGAAGCGCTAAGGCTCATTGCCCATGCCCTGCTCGCCCGTGGAGAAACCGAATCCGGACTCAACGCCTTCGGCTTGGCCATAACCACCCAACCCGACAACTGGCGTCTCACCCTTGAACGAGCTTCGGCGCTTCAACGACTAAAGCGTTTTGACGACGCCATCAAGGATTGTTCCCGCACCATCGAACTCAACCCGCAAGCAACCTATGCGATCGCACTGCGCGCTTACTGCCATCTGCAAAAAGACGAATTCAACGAAGCCCTCGCAGACTGCGAAAAAGCCATCGCGCTCGAGCCACAACAGACACTTCCCCTGCTCGTGCGAGCCCGTGTGCTTTTGAACCGTAACGAAGCAGCGAAAGCCGAGGTCGATTGCACCGCAGCGCTAAAACTCGCGCCCGACTCGGCATGGGGATTCTCAACTTTGGCCATGGTACTAGTTCGGCAAGGCCGCCACGAAGAAGCGGTGACTGCGGCTTCGAATGCGTTGCAAATCGCGCCCAACGACACAGAGAGTCTCGTCACCCGCGGCCGCGCACACCTTGCGCTTCACCACTACAAGCTCGCCGCCCGCGACATCGACCGCGCCATCGAGCTGAATTCAAATCTCAAAGACTCGCTCAAACCAGAATTAACAAATCTTGAGAACCATCGCTAAGACCTATTCAGACTCCAGCCTCGCTCCTGCGCTCTGCGCCGACGTTACGCCTGCATCGCCGCTTTCGCAGCAGCGCGCATCGCGTCAATCGGCGTCGGGAGGCCTGTCCAATGACTCAACGCGCGGGCGCCTTGGTTGATCAACATCGAGAGGCCATTGGCGTTGGGAATGCCAAGTGTTTCGGCTTGAGCGAGAAGCTTCGTCTTGGGCGGATTGTAAATCATATCGTACACGCCGGCCGGACGCGGGAACTGGACAAGATTCACCGGCGGGGCATCTTTTTCATGGAGGCCCGCAGAAGTGGCATTGACGACAATAGATCTTCCAGGTAGTTCTGCTGGCGGTTCCTGCGGGTCAAAGCCATGCACGGGAATACCGCTGGCAACAGGTTCGAGCACCCTCAGCAACGTATCGAGGTTGGTGACGGTGCGGTTAGCGATCCAGAGTGAGCGGCAGCGGCGTTGCAGACATTCAACGGCAGCACCGCGCGCGGCACCACCTGCGCCAAGCAAAATAATATCAGCGCCAGCCACATCGAGGCCGAGGTCTTCAAAAATGCCGGCGGCAAGGCCATAACCGTCGGTGTTGAAACCATGCCAGCCCTTTTCGGCGGCGAGCAGCGTGTTGACCGCTCCAATCGGTTGAACGGCGGAATCGATTGCCGCTATACGATCGAAAGCGATGACCTTGTGCGGAACGGTAAGATTGAGACCTCGAAAATTTTTGGCGCGAAACAGTTCCAGCGCACGGGGCAAATCTTCGGGCGGCACATCGAAACGGAAATATTTCCAAGTAGAGAACTGCGTGTCCGAGCGAGCGAGTTCAGCCAGCGCAGCGTTGTGCATGGCCGGACTGATCGAATGCTTGATCGGATGGCCAAGCACGGCGAGCGCAGTACCGGGAAAGGTCCAAGTTCCAAGATCGGCGAGAGTGAGAACAGGGTCGGCGGTGGCCATCGGCCTCAGTTCTAGCGAGCGCGACGGGCGAGGAAATCTTTTTATCACGCCAGGCCGGCCCGAAGCGCCAAGCCGAGCCAGCGAACAATTTACCACCGCATTCCGTTTTATCGCGGGGGATTTGCGCCGATAATAGGGCAAATCCTATTCCAAAACGTGCGCAGTCCGAATTCGTCCAGACCCTTCACCGGCCGGGAAAAATCCTTTGCCGAACATGAGATCATCGTCAGCAAGACCGACTTGCGTGGCGTGATCACCTACGTGAACGACGTGTTCATCCGCGTCTCCGGTTTCACCGAAAACCAACTTCTCGGCGCACCCCACAACATCATCCGGCATCCCGATATGCCGCGTTGCGTGTTCAAACTCCTTTGGGAAACCGTCGAAGCCGGTCAGGAAATTTTCGCCTATGTACTCAACCGCTCCAAAGACGGCACCGGCTACTGGGTCTTCGCCCACGTCACACCGAGCTACGATCTGCGCGGCAACCACGTCGGCTACCACTCCAACCGCCGCGTGCCCCACCCAGACGCCCTCGCCAGCGTGAAAGGCGTCTACACCACATTGCTCGCCGAAGAGCAGAAACACTCCGGTAATCGCGCCGCCGCCGAAGCGGGCCACGCCCTTCTTCTCGAGGTGCTCGCGAGCCAGCAAACCGATTACTCAAAATTTGTCTTCGGCCTCTCCCGCCACACCCGGCTCGAAGCCAGCAGCACATGAGCAAACCCTACCCCAATTCCGGACGCTCACCCTCGGTATCCAATTTCTGGATGCGCATCTGGCGGACCATACGTCCGCGTTTCCGCACCCGCACCGCCGAAGTCGCCGCCATCTGCCGCCGCGCCGCCGCTGGCGACCTCGAAGCCCGCATCTCCGGCATGGGCAACCGCACCGATTTCGGTAAGATGTGCAGCGCCATCAACGACGCGCTCGACATGTCGGACTCGTTCGTGCGCGAGGCCGCCGCCGCCATGGAAAACTGCAGCCGCGACCGCTTTCACCGACCGATCCTTTTGCGAGGCCTAAAAGGCGCTTACCAACAAAGCGCCGGTGTCATCAACGACGCCGGCCTCAAAATGAAAGCACACAGCGACAACATCGCCTTCGTCCAAAAACAGGCCGCCGAAAACGCTCAAAACGTCTGCCGTGTCGCCGCCGCGTGCGAAGAACTCAGCGCCACCACCACCGAAATTTCCGGCCAGACCAACGACGCCGCCACCACGGCCAGCCAAGCCGTCGCAGGCATGACGCAGATTACGACCACATTGCAGGAACTCACCACAGCCGTCGCCAAAATCAGCGGCGTCGTCGAAGTGATCAACAATGTCGCCATGCAAACCAATCTCCTCGCCCTCAACGCGTCCATCGAGGCCGCACACGCGGGCGAGCAAGGTGCGGGCTTCGCGGTCGTCGCCTCCGAAGTAAAAGCCCTCGCGAACGAAACCCACAAAGCCACTGACGAAATCGGCACCGAGATGCAAAACATGAAGGCCACCGTGGCGCAGGTCACCGCCTTGATCACCAAAATCAGCACGACCATCGCCGGTGTCCACGACACCGCGACGACGATTGCATTTTCCATCAAAGAACAAGTTCAGGCTACAACCGACATCAGCAATACGATCACCGAGGTCTCGAAGAATTCCGAAGAAGTCTCCCTGCGCATGGCACAGTCGAAAGAAGCCACAGACGAACAAGCCGCCACCGCCGAGACCGAAGAAGCCGAGACGGCAGCAGCATAACCGATCGAAAAAATCGGTCTTTTGTTTTGGAAATCTTGCAGCTGCTTTGGGGATTTGGTTACCGCGTAATTTAGGTTCCGTTAAACTTTCGCCGGTTTTCCTGATTTGTTGCACACACCTTTGACGGCATCGCGCAATGCTTCGACAAACGCCTCGGGGTCGTCCGGCGAGACCACGATCTTGCGGTCGCCAAAATCCAACACGACTGCCTTTGCCGTGTCCGTCACATAGGCCCGGTAGTTGCCCAGAATGGCGTTGCGATAATATCCGATATAACAAAACAGCCCGCCGTTGCCGAACAAACGGATAGAGCCCATCATTGCGTGCGGGTTGAGTTCGAAACCGGAAAGTTGCGCGAGGTCGAACTTCGTTGCCCAACCCAAACGATGAATCAACAGCCGACCCTCTTTGACGGAATAGCCATTGACCGATAGAAAAAGACACGGGAGCAGGACAACAAAAAGTGTGAGATGAACCACGGCATCCCACCCACCCATCTTCGCCACCAAAGGCAAAAACTGGATCGCAACGGTCAAACCGATGGCGGCAATCGTGCTCATCCTTACGAAACGGCACCACGGAGCGCCGAAATGCGTTCGTGCAGTGGTCGCGCGAAGACTTTCTGCACTCAGCCCAAACGCCTCAGCAATCAGGCGCAGCGTTTCCGGTGACGCTTCCGTGCCGCATTCGATGCGCTGCACGGTGCGCGGGCTTAGTTTTGCACGTTCCGCCAGTTGTTCCTGAGTCCAGGAACGCTTCTGACGCTCAAGTTTAATTCGCGAGGAACAGTCCATGACGTTGTCGATATTGGTATTCATAACGCCGCCATCCTACCTTGCAACGCCTCGCCAGCACCACGTCACGACCACGACAAGGCCACGACAGCGGCCCGACAAGCAGGCGCAACTTACCAAAGCAGCTCCCGCAGCGCCACCGCCTCCGTCACCGGCGGTCGACAAACCTGGTGATCGCAAACATACGCCGTCGCACGGCCTTCGACCGGTTTTACCTCGGCCAACCATGGCGCGCGTTCGGCAAACCAACTCCAGCTCGCATCGTCCGAAACCGCAAAAATCATCCGCGTCGCGCCCGGCCGCCCATGCAGCACCGCCGCCAGCACCTGGAATTCCGCTGAGCCCGGATCGCCCGCCAACACCACCTGCGCCGGCGGCGATACAACCAGCTCCAACGCACAAATCATCTTCGGCAAACCTTGTGGCGCCACACTCCACTGCGCCTGAAACGCCGCCAACGTCTTTTTTACGCGCTCGGTAAAACCACGTTCATCGCCCGAAACTGTCGCCAGACGCAACAGGTTCATCGCCGCCACCGAACTCGGAGCCGGCTCCGCCCCATCGTAGCTTTCCTTCAGGCGCAGCAAAATACTCGCATCACCCGCCGCCGAATTGAAATACCCACCCG
>JAYTWC010000126.1:0-2518 GCA_043743635.1 Verrucomicrobiota bacterium
CGATGGGTGGTGCTTTTGGCGATTAACGAGCGGAATGAATGCAGAAAACTCAGTTGAACCACTGAAGCTCACCGGAGCATTTTAAATAACTACTCGCTATCTACACCAAACCCCATGGCCTGACTCTTTTTTCAGGCCTTTTGAACACTAAGGTCGCAAAGAGCGCGAAGGGTCGACTTCGTGATCTTTGCGTTCGCGTTTTTCTCGGCGGTCTTTGCGTTAAAAGGATTGGGATATCATTCCCCGCCGAAACCAACGGCGCAGGGACAACGCCTACGCCGTTGGCGCAAGCGACGTAATCAGATCGGAACCGCCCGGTAAGGACCCGTACGCCGGGTGGTGTGGGGGCCGGAGGCTAATTATCTCCGGCTACTCGATTAGCCTCTGGTTTCATTCGATGTAGCCCCACTCGTGTTGACGCTCGGCATGCTCGAACCGACCCATCGCTGTCTTCATTTTTCGGAAGCCGAACTTCTGGTAGAACGCTTCTTTACCAGGGACCGCGTGAAGAAGCACATTCGCAGCCTGCGATCTCTCGATGAGGAATGTAATAATCTTCTTTCCGATTCCGTGCCCTTGATACTCGGGAAGCAAAACGACATCAAAGATCACCGCGTAGCGCACGCCGTCGGTAATCGCGCGTCCCGCGCCGACAAGCTCGCGACCGTCCCATGCAAAGCAACGCACACCGCTATTTTCGAAAACCGTACGTAAGCCCGCAGCGTCGCGATCGCCGAGAGGCGCACGCCGGAAGATAAGTGCCATCCGGTCCCAATCTACCGCATCGATGTCTTCCGAAAGCTTCGCGTTCATTTTTTAGCTAACGTTAAAGCCCCTGAAAAGAAGTCAGATTGGGCTTGGGGTTCATTGGAGAGTCCTGCTGGGTTGGGGTTGGTCCAGGGTGCGATACCGTTTATCGCGGGGGGAACTCGAACTCGGCTTTCTTTTTGTCCTTTGAGAGGGTGAGATAAGCGCTGAAGTTCGAGCCGCGTTTGGAGACGAAGCCTTCGATCAGGTTGGTCTTGCCATCTTCGAGGAGGAGTCGAACTTCCTCGGTGGGAATCTCTTTTTGGCAGAGGAGTTTCTTGAGTTCGAAAACCGAACGCATCGCGTTGTCGGCACCGCTTGGTTTGGCGACGATGAAAGAATCCTCAGTCTCGTAGAGTTCGGCGTCGTGGGCTTTGCTGGTGCCGAGTTTGTTGGCTTTCGAGAGGTCTAGCGGAGCCTTGGCTTTGCGTTCCTTGACCTTGCCGTCTTTGCCGACTTTGGGCGCGCGGGGCGGGAATTCCCAGGAGATTTTTGGGCCCTGGCGGAGGAGGAAGGCGTCGAAGGGGCGGCCTTTTTTCGAGATGAAACCTTTGATGAGTTCGGTTTTGCCGACCTCGATAAACTGGATGGCTTGCTCGCGGGTGATTTGCTTCTGGCACATGGATCGGCCCACGCTGAACGCCTGTTTCCATGTGTCGCCTTCTTTTTCGCGGAGGACGTAGCTGGTAGGAGCTTCGCAGAGTTCGGCACCGGTCTTGGGGTCGGTCCAGAACGGGATGATTTCGTTGAGGTCGAACTTGTTGCCGAAATCCATTTCGACTTTGCGTTTACCCTCGTGCTTCACGTCGTCGATGAGACGGAGCTTGGCGGGGAAACGGTTGCCGGTACGCGGCGAAACGAAACCGTCCAAAGGTCCAACTTCGCCGGAGGTCACGAGCTGGCGGATCTCGGTTTCCTCGAGCTTGCGGCCGGTCATGATCTTGTAGACGGCGAGGATGCCGTCCTGGGATTTATAGGCGCGGAGGGTTTCGAGCATCGGTTTGCCGTCGGTGGGCGAGAGGATGTCGGTGACGCGGGAGTTGGAGGCGTCTTCCTCGAAATTCTTGGTGCGGTCGACGATGCCTTTGGCGACTTCGACGATCTCGGCCATGAATTGCGGACGGGCGTATTTGTTGTGCTCCATCAGTCGGAGCTTGTGTTCCCATTCGCCGGTCATGTCGGGCTTGGTGAGCGCCTCGGCTTTGATGGCGGTGAGGAATTCGAGAAGCGCTTCGGCTTTGGTGGTAGGGGCCAGTTCGCGCTGCATGCGCTCCATGTATTTCTGGTTAATGAGGCCGTCGATCGTGTCGGCGCGAGTGGCGGGCGTGCCGAGACCGCGTTCCTTCATGGCTTCGGCCATTTCGTCGTCGTCGACGAGTTTGCCGGCGCCTTCCATCGCGGAGAGAAGCGTGGCTTCCGTGTAGCGTGGTGGCGGTTTGGTGGTTTCGGAGTGGAGCTCGGGGGAAACGGTTTTGGCCTTGGCGGGTTGACCGTCAGCGGTGCTGAGGGCAGGGAGGACTTTGGCGTTATCTGTGCCTTCGGCCTGCAGGGGTGCGCCGGTTTCCTGGTCGGCGGCGGCGCTTTTGCCGTAGACGGCGAGCCAGCCGGGCGCGGTGAGGACTTTGCCTTCGGTTTTGAATTGGTGAACGGTCGCGACGGTGCTGATGCGCGTGGTGACGTCGAATTCGGCGGCCGGGTAGAACGCGGCGAC
>JAYTWC010000127.1:0-4769 GCA_043743635.1 Verrucomicrobiota bacterium
AATTCCTGTCACCGATCAACCTGCAGATCCTAAAGATCGCACTCGACTGCATTCTCACCGCCAGCTTGGTAATCTACTACCGCAGTCGCTGGGATGAAAGAATTTTTGAAGAACGCAACAATCTGCAAAGCCGAACCCTCACCGCCTGTTTAGTTGGGCTTTTTGTAGTCTTAGCCGTTGGTTTTGGAGTTCTCGACCTGGTCGGCACCCAAAAAGATGCCTCAATGCGTGAAGAAGTGCTCGTGCGAGCACGGCTCGTTGCTGGTTCCGTAAGCGCAGAAGAAGCAAAACAACTCCAATGGAACGATGAAGACCTCAACCATCCGGCCTATCAACGCGTCAAGTCCCTCATGCGTTCACTCGTAAGCGCAAATCATGACCTCCGTTTTGTGCTCCTCGCCGGTATCCACGATGGCCATTGTTATTTCCTCGCCGATTCCGAGGCACCCGATTCCAAAGATTATTCGCCGCCCGGTCAGCTCTATGACGAGGCCTCGCCCGACTACATCAAAGGCATGCAGTCGCGTCAGCCCTTCGTGCTTGGACCGGTTACGGATCGCTGGGGAACTTGGGTTCTCGCCTCAGTGCCGTTGTTAGATGCAGATTCTCCCCGCGGACAGATATCAGCCGAAATCGATATCTCCGCACAGAGCTGGCAACAACGCATCCGCTTGGCCCGGCTTCCGGTGGTGATCATCACCGCATCGATCTCGGCCCTCCTTTTCATCTTCTGGCAAGGCCAGCGCCGTATCCGCGAAAGCCTTACACGACTTTTCTCCTCCGAGCAAAGGAACTCCAGCCTCGTCGAAGGTTCGCCAAACTGCGTACAGATGTTCGATCCCCTGGGTCGCTGCATTGCCATTAATCAAAATGGGCTCAATGCGCTCGATCGACGACGGGATGAGATTATTGGAAAGCCGTTTGTAGAAATGTGGCCAAAACACATGCAAAAAACCGTCTCGGACTCCATCGGGTTCACGTTGACCGGCCACTCGACCATGTTCGAATCCGAATACTTCAGACCCGACGGTGTCACCATCATCTGGCGCGTCGCCCTGACTCCTGTCGTAGATGAGAAACGAAAAGTCCGGAGCCTCGTCGCCATCTGCGTCGATATCAGCGACCTCAAGGAAACCGAACGCGATCTGCTCGCCGCCAAAGAGGCCGCCGAAGCCGCAACCAAGGCTAAGAGTGAATTCCTTG
The DNA here is from genome assembly GCA_043743635.1 of Verrucomicrobiota bacterium. Taxonomy (GTDB): domain Bacteria; phylum Verrucomicrobiota; class Verrucomicrobiia; order Opitutales; family Opitutaceae; genus JADKHC01. The sequence continues at coordinate 1,204 of JAYTWC010000127.1, forward strand.
CCGTGATGAGCCACGAAATCCGTACGCCGCTCGGTGGCGTCATCGGCATGCTCAATGTCCTGCGCAAACAACCGATGTCTTCGGAGCAGCAACTTTACACCGATCTCGCGCACGAAAATGCCGAAAATCTTCTCGGCATCCTCGATGACGTGCTCGACGCCGCGAAGGTCGAAGCCGGCAAACTCACCATCGAAAACATCCCGTTTGAACCTGCCATTCAGTTCGGTCGAGTCCTCGAGCCCATGCGCGTACGCGCCGAGGCAAAGGGCCTCTCCCTCACTTGGGTGCTCGAACCCGGCCTGCCCGAGGTCCTCTGCGGTGACCCGACCCGGCTCCGCCAAGTCCTGGCGAACCTGCTTAGCAATGCCCTCAAATTTACCGAACGCGGAAGCATAAAGACCCTGATCGCTGCCGATAAGATCGCCACCGGTAAATTTACCCTGCGTATCAGTGTCACCGATACAGGAATCGGCATGACGCCCGAACAGCTCAAACGCCTCTTCAATAGCTTTGAACAAGCCGATGTTTCCACCACGCGACGCTTCGGCGGCACGGGATTAGGTTTATCGATTGTTAAGAGCCTCGCCGGCCTGATGAATGGTTCGGTTACGGTTGAAAGCACACCCGGCGCCGGCACGACCTTCAGCTTCGCCGCCAGCTTGACCGAGGGATCCATCAGCGATCTCACTCCTGTCGGCAGCCGCGCCGCCGAAAATGCAACCTCTCTGCCCCGCCACCGGGCGCGCCTCCATATTCTGTGCGCCGAGGACGACACCACCAACCAGATCGCCGCCGAATTCCTAGTGAAACAAATGGGCCACACCGTCGAATTTGTGGAAAACGGAAAACTCGCCGTGGAGTGGCTGTCTCAACATCGCGCCGCCGTCGTCTTGATGGACAACCGCATGCCCGTGATGGACGGCTTCCAAGCCACGCACCTCATTCGGGATCACGCATCGCCTGTAATCGATCACCGCGTCTACATCATCGCCAACACCGCCAACGCGTCCTCCGGCTATCGCGAACGCTGCCTCGCCGCCGGCATGAACGACTATCTAACTAAACCGCTGCGGGAAACCGAACTCCACGCCGCACTCGACCGCGCAATAGAGTTCTACGAAAAACAGGGCAGCGTCCTTCCTCCGATACACGAAGAACCACGATTAAACCTCGTCCGCGCCGCCATGCCCGCCCTGGCCGGCGTCACCGCGCCAGACGGTATGAGCGAAGCCGAACTGCTCGCCATCATCGACGATGCCGGTGAGGCAAAACCATCCGATCCAACCAAAGATCTCTCGCCTGAAGCAATCCAGAGAATCACCACCCAGTATTTCCTGGAGGCACCCATAAAACTCACCGAGCTTCGCACCTCACTCGCGCGATCCGATGCCACAACTCTCGCCCGCGCCGCCCATTCGTTAAAAAGCACCTCGCGCTATGTGCAGGCCGAAAGCCTTTCCAGCCTCAGCGCCGAAATGGAACGCCTGGCCGACGCCGGCCACCTTGACGAGATCGCCCCATTGATCGACCTCGCCGACAAAGAATTTTTGGCATTGCTGAACCGTCATCAACCGGCAAACTCATCCCCTTGAGCCATGAACGTTACTAAACGCATTTTGATCGCCGAAGATCAAGAAACCGAACGCACCGCTCTCCGTGAAATTCTGCGCAATGAACACGGCTGGGAAATCACCGAAGCCAAGGACGGTCAGGAAGCGATCGACCTGCTCTGCGACGGCTTACGACCTGACGTGTGCCTGCTCGATCTGCGCATGCCACGCATGGACGGATTGCAAATGCTCCAGCGCATGCGCCGCGATCCGCAACTGCGCGACATCAAAGTCATCATCACCTCTTCCAGCCGCGACAAGGACACCATCGTGGCACTCGCGAAATTGAAAATTTCCGGGTATTTGTTAAAGCCCTACAACACCGAAAAAACTATTGCCACCATTCGCCCGGTCCTTGACAGCGTCGTCGCCAATCCTGCGCTCTATTCTAAAAACCTGCTCAAACTCACCGCCTTGGTCGCTGACGATAACGACACCGAACGACTGGCTCTAAAAGAAATCTTCAAAACTGAACCCACCTGGGAACTCATTCAGGCTCACGACGGCCAGGACGCACTCGACAAACTCCATGCCGGCCTGCGACCAGACCTGCTGCTGGTCGATCTGCGCATGCCCAAGATCGACGGATTCACCTTAATTGGTCGCATTCGCGAAGACACCGCTTTGCGAAAAATGCGCGTGGTCGTCATCTCCAGCGACCATGACCGCGACCAAGTACGGGCCCTCGCCCAACTCAATATTTCCGGCTACCTCCTAAAACCATTCGACGAAGCCAAAGTAAAAACAGTGCTGCGCCAAGCCAGCGGCGAAGAAAAGTCCCCTGAAAAATCCGAGGAAACGTAAACCAGTGGGCAAACCGTAGCCGCAATCATTCGAATGCGGCTACGTGAAAAGCCAATCAACCTTCGGCGCGCCTCTTGGCGTCAGCTTCAATCAGAGCGCGAACACGATCGAGCTCGGCCTTGACCGATGCTTTAACGGTTTTCAACTCCGCCGCGTTGGCGGCCTTCGCGTGCGCGAAGAGGTAGAACTTCATCTTCGGTTCGGTGCCGCTGCCTCGCGCGGCAAAACTATAACCGTTCGCCAGCGAAACAAAGTACAAATCCTGCGATGGAATCTTTTCGCCGTCGGCATCAAAGACCTGCTCCCGACCGAAATCCTGGAATTTCGCCACCGCCACATCGCCAAACACCGTCGGCGGGGCCGAACGATAGGTGTCGAGGATACGCTTGATCTTCGCCGCGCCGCTCGCGCCTTCGTAGTAGATGTTGATCACACCTTCGAGGAAAAATCCGTAGCGCAGGTAGATGTCGTCGAGATATTCCGTCACCGCCATGCCGCGGCTCTTTACCCAGGCGCATAGTTCGGCAAACATCAGACACGCCGCATTGCCATCTTTGTCGCGCACATAGTCGTTGCCCAGGTAGCCGTAACTTTCCTCGCCACCGAAGAGATAAAACGTGCTGTAATCCTGCAGCAGCTTCGCGCGGCCCTCAAAGGGCGTCGCATCGTAGTCGAGCGCGATGCCCTTGTCCGCGAGCAGCTTCGTCTTCAACTGATCCTCATAACCACGAATTTTGGCGGCGATCCACTTGAAACCGGTAAGTGTGTTGATGACTTTCACTCCATGCCCGCGTCCGATCGCGTCCTGCAATGGCGAGGTCACGAACGTCTTGATCAACACCGCCGAAGCGACTCCTTCTTTGGGAATCCAGCCGAGCTCCTTGTATTTGCTAATCCGATACTCGGCGATCATGGCGCCGATTTGGTTGCCGGTAAGCAGCTCCATTTTGCCCTCACGATTGCGCACCGCACAGCCCATACGATCGCAGTCCGGATCGGTTGCGAGCACGAGATCGAGCCCTTTGGCCTCGGCTAACGCAACGGCTTTGGACAACGCCTCGGCGTTCTCTGGATTCGGCGATTTCACCGTGGGGAACCGTGCATCAAAATCCACCTGCTCTGATACCTGGTGAACTTCCGCGCCCGCGTGCA
>JAYTWC010000128.1:0-1684 GCA_043743635.1 Verrucomicrobiota bacterium
CAACACGCCTTCGCGGTCATTCGCCGGCTCCAGACCGAGTAATTCACGGCTCGCCGCATTCCAGGCGGCAGGCAGATCAGCGACGGCGAGCGTCCCAGCGAAAAGCTTCTTCTCCAGCTCGAAGCGCAGGACGATATGCAAATTGTAAGTCACCTCGTCCGCATCGACGCGAATAAGCGTCGGGACAACCGTATTAATCGCTAGGTACAAATCATTCGAAGCCACACCCCGCAACTGAGCCGGAAAACGTTCCCGCAAGTTCGGCTCGAAGAATCTCCAGAAGCCACGACTGCGGGCGACTTGGTTTTCCCAAAGCCGGCTTTGCGATTCATGCACGCCCATACCCACCGCCTGCCCTAACGCCGTGTGATGCTGCTCGGCGCGCGTCCCCTGTTCGTACAGCCCGTGGCCCGTTTCGTGAATCGAACTGAAGAGCGAATCGAGCGGGTTCTCCGGATCGAAACGCGTCGTCATACGGATGTCCGCGCCCGTGCCCGAACAAAACGGATGCACCGATTTATCAATCCGCCCGCGCCGGTAGTCGAAACCGATCCGCTCCGTGACCTCGCGCAAAAACAACGCCTGTTCATCCACGGGAAATCCGCGCAACAAATCCGTTTCCGCATTCACCGGCGAGCCCGTGATCTGCCGAACCAATGGAACGAGCTCTTTTTTCAACTCGTCAAACAACACCTCGGTCGCCGCCGCTGTCATGCCCGGATCGTGACGATCAATCATGTAATCGTAAGGCTTGTCGCCAAAACCCAAATACGCCGCTTCGCGTTGCGCGAGTTCGAGATTTTTTTGCAACACCGGCGCATAGAGCGCGAAGTCGGCCTTTTCCCGCGCCTCTTTCCAGGCATGATAACCACGGCTGCCCTGCTCGGCTTTCTCACGGACAAATTCAGCCGGCAACTTCGTCGCCCGGTCGTAGTCACGACGCGCCCACTCGATCACCACGCGTTGATCATCCCTTAGCTCCGCAACCTCCTTTTCGAGTATAACCAATAACTCACCGATACGTGAATCCGTCGCCGCCGCATGCTGCACGGCGGCCAGCGCCGCACGCTGCGCCGCACGTTGATCAGCGCTGTCCGCAGGCAAATTGACCTGTTCATCCCAGCCCAACAATTCGCCGATGGAGCCCAATAGCTGCGCCTGTTTTAACCTGGCTTCTAGTTCGGCAAAGGCGGTGGAGTGATTCATGAACACAACAAAAGCGCGGGACCCGCGCGTGTCCAAATCCTTTCTTCTTTATCTGAATCTTTATCCTTCTCCCGGCTACTCGCCGACGGCGGCGGAGACGAAAAACGAAAAAGATAACGATAAAGAGAAAGAAAAATCCGAAGAACCAGACTCAAGGCTCACTGCCGGTCAGCCGCACATTGCCACCGCTGGCGTTGATCAAAAGCTTTGGACCACCGCCATTGAGCGTGCCAATGACTTTGGAAGACCCGATCTTCCCGGACTCAACCGCGAGCGCCAAATTTTTAACCTTCACCTCACCGAACATCGATGCACTCGCCGAGAGCGTGCAGGCGCTGCGCTGATCGAAAACGACTTCAATGTCGCCGCCGGCAGCACGCAATTCGGAGCCTTCAACCAACGGGTGGGCGAAGCTGATCCTGACATCGGAATTATCACCAGCGACATGTAGATTTCCACGCGAGCGTTGAATGTCGAT
>JAYTWC010000129.1:0-2221 GCA_043743635.1 Verrucomicrobiota bacterium
GCCAGCCGATCAATACACCGGCCACAATCACGAGGAGGATGAGTGTGAATAAGAAGATCATCGTCCACTTGAGCAGCTTCACTACTATCCAGAGCGCAATAATTCCGCCGAGCACTGAACAGGTGATCACCAACCAGCGCGGGTAAAGTGCGGCTTGCCGCATGACTTCGTCGATCAATTCCACGCTACGACTGACAACGGGAAGGCGCGCGGCGTCCAACGAATTCGCTGCCGATGCAGGTTCACTCAAAAGAAAACCAAGCTTCGACAGCGCACGCCGGTACCATCATATTCTCACCATGCTCAAGCTCTGCATTTTCGTCGTATCCAGCGTCGTCGGCTATGTTTTCTGGTGGGGCGCCGAGGCCTTGGGCGCAGACATGTTTACCGCTTTCATAATCAGCAGCGTGGGCACGATCGCAGGCTGCTGGGTCGGTTGGAAAATCTATCAGCGGTTTTTTAGTTAAAATCGAATGTCGGCGATCGTCGTGCAAATTCCCCGCTTGCTCCGTCCCTGAACTCGCGGGCAACATCACGGGACATGCAAGCCAAACCCCAAGTTCTCGTCTGGATCACGTGCGACGGTGTTCACATCGACCCGTCTTCGGGCAAACACACCATCCTCGGCGTTTTTTCCAACATCCGCGCGCGTCAGTTCCCCGTCGTGCATCCTTTCATGGTCTGGTTCATGACGCTCAGCGACGTAACGCAGGGCGAGCACCGCATCAAAATTTCCCTCGGCCTCGATCCGTCCAACGCCGCGCCGATCATCGACCGCAAGTTCGAATCCCAAAGCCCGCTCCAGCGCATCAATCTCATCAACGAGATCCGCAACCTCTCCTTTGACAAACCCGGTGACTATTCGCTCATCATCGAAGTCGACGACGAACCACTGCTCGCCACCAATATCACGGTGAGCAACTGATCCCAACACTCCCGCAATTTTTATGGCCATTCCAGCATCCACCCAGAAAACCTTCCTCTACGATCTCATCGGCGTCGGCGCACCCATCATGGACCTCGTAGCCAGCGTGCCCGATAGCTTCCTCGCGCAGGCGAAAGGTGAAAAAGGCGGCATGGTCATGGTTGATGAAAAGGAAATCGCGCGGCTTGTCTCGCTGCTGCTCACACCGCCCAAATCCACGCCCGGCGGTTCGGCTGCCAACACCACCTTCAACGCCAACCGTCTCGGCTTGAGCACAGCGTTTGTCGGCAAGCTCGGCAGCGATGATCTCGCCGCGACTTATATGCAGCGTTTCGCTGCCTCCGGGGTCGACATCTCCCGCTTCAAGCAAGGCGCTACCTCCAACGCCCGCTGCCTCATCCTAACCACGCCCGACGCCCAGCGCACGATGCGCACCTGCCTCGGTGCCGTGATGACGCTCTCGCCCGATGAAATTTCCACGGCAGATTTCGAAGGTGCCTGCGTCGTACACATCGAAGGCTATGTTTTGTTTAACCAAGCCTTGGCGGAAAAAATTCTCGCCTCGGCTCGCGCCGCCGGTTGCGACATCAGTCTGTCGCTGGCCTCGTTCGAAGTCGTCGCCGCCACCCGCGACTGGCTGCTCAATCAATTGAGCCAGGGCCTGCACCTCGTCTTCGCCAACGAAGACGAAGCCCGCACACTCTTTCCTGAACTACCCGCCAAAACCCCCGATGACTACGCCGCGCACGCGCGCAAGTTCGCGGCGTTCGGCGGTACCGCCGCGATCACGCTTGGCAAAGACGGCGCCTGGATCGCCCACGGCAACGAACTGCACCGCGTCGCCCCCGTCGTCGTCGCCGACGCGATCGACACCAACGGTGCCGGCGATGCATGGGCTGCCGGATTCCTTTCGGCCTTTTTGCGCGACCAACCACTTCCCATCTGCGGAAAAGTAGCCTCACTCCTCGGCGCCGAAACCGTCCGCCACATGGGCCCGGTGATTCCCGACGCCGCCTGGCCCGCCGTCGCCGCACAAGTGGAAAACGTCTTACAGTAAGGTCCGCGTCACCTGCTCATCGGGATTGTCGTCTTAACTCTTTTCCCGATGAAATCTTTTCCCCGGTTACTTGTCGTCGTTTTCGTTGCCATTGCATCGATCTGCCTTCGCGCAGAGCAAGAGCCACCCACTTCGTGGATCGATCCCGACACCGGCCACCGCGTCATCCGCCTCACGCGCGAACCGAACTCCGCCAGTCTCTACTTCAACGAAAACGGCTACACGCCCGACGGTCGGCA
>JAYTWC010000130.1:0-2196 GCA_043743635.1 Verrucomicrobiota bacterium
ATTGAGGGCGTAAACGCCATAGGAACCATTGCTGTCGCTGTTCCAATTGGTGATGTTTGTCTTCACCCAGTTCGCCAGCGCGTTGCTCGTGGTAATTTCGCCTTCGAGATTCCAGATTGCGTCCTGCAAAAAGCCATATCCGGTGGCCGACTTGTCATAAGCAAAACCAGCAACACCCGCCAAGGAACCCTGGGCGAACTGCGAGTAGAGAAAGGCCGTGCCGTTAGAGACGCCATCGTAGTACGGATTGCTCGGCGACTGGCCGCTTACGCCACCATTCACGGAGCCGAAATTAACGACATAATTATAGGTGCCACCCGGAGCAAAGTGCTCGCTGTATTCGATACAGAAAGTAGCAAAACTCGTCGTGCCAATCTTTGCGGCGCCGCTATAGTCCGAATTGTTGATCGAGCCATTCACAACCTTGGCGACAAAGGCACCGCCAAGACCGACGGAATAGCTGCTGCTCTGCGAGAGCGTGATTTGATTTGCCTGCGCGCTGGAAACAGCAACCGCAAGGATCGCAAAAGCGGCAAATGATTTAAGGGATGTTTTCATGAGTTGTAGTCTGGAAATTCGAGAATCGGTATTGCCAATTGTTAGCCTTATTCATGCCAAATGACTTGCATTAACGATGCATTGACGTAAATGCCTGTCATTTAGTTTCTAACGATGTAACGAAAAATTTACAACACAGACTTCATTGAACCAAATCTGTAAAGATTGCCGACAAAATAACTCTCTCAGAACTTCATTCACTCAAGAATATTAACATAACTATAATCCAATTAATGGATTATGGCGGTGTTAATGAATGCAAGCCAACTGTAAGAAGCTCCTTCGGAATACACGGTTTCTGTGAAGACATAGAGCTCTCTGAAAATCAACGTCTTAAGGAATAATAAGGGGCTAGCCGCCCGATTCTGGCGCAATCCCAAGCCCAAGCAGCTTCAACCACCAAGAGCCAAACGGACAAAATCCAAACGTGAATCCATGTGTGGATTGTGGCCCGCACCGGCAATGGTTTCTATTTGAGCCTGCGGGAAAAACTGCCGGATTTGGACATGATCACTTTGATTAACGTAATGTGATCGACCGCCGACCACGAACAACGTGGGTCCTTCATAATGGTGATTGGCCACCAGGGATGTCTTGGCCATCTCAGGCAAAGTAACGGAAAGAACCGGCAGATTTACGATCCAACGCCAAGTATCGGTATCCGCATCGCGTTCGAGATTAGTCGCGAGGAACTTCCGCATTCCCAGACTTGGTACGCGTGCCTCGAAACGCATTTCAGCTTCGCCGCGCGACTGAAGCGTTCGCAGATCGAGTTCGTTGAGCGCAGCGAAATCATTCGCATGCCCCACGATCTCGTAATCCTTCGGCGCAACATCAACAACCACCAACCGCTCCACCCGCTCCGGATGGCGACACGCGATCAGCATCGCGACTTTGCCGCCCAGGCTGTGACCCATGAGCGTTAACTTTGCTATACCCTGTGCATCCATCCACGCCAGCACGTCGTCCGCCATCGCCGCAAACGTCATCTCGTCCGCATGCGGCGATCGCCCATGATTGCGCAGATCGAGCGCGAACACGTGGTAGCGCGCCGCCAAATCGGTGCCGGTCGATTGCCAGTTCCGCGAGGAACCGAGTAACCCGTGCAACACGATGAGCGGCGGTTTTCCTGCTCCACCCAAATCACGATGAAAAAGAATCACCCGCTCTGTTTCAGGCATTCATGCCCGGTCGCCAAGCTTAAGTCTCTTCGCTCAACGTACTTTTTTCCTTTGCGCCTCAAGGGCTTTGCGCGAGCTTTCCATTTCCCATGAGCTCCGAGCCGAAACTCACCCCGATGATGCAGCAATATCATGAGGTGAAACGCACCCTTCCACCCGGCACACTGCTGCTCTTTCGACTCGGAGATTTCTACGAGATGTTTTTCGAGGACGCTGAAATCGCCTCGCGACTCCTTGGCCTCACGCTCACCAAACGCCAGGAAACGCCCATGGCCGGCCTGCCCCACCATGCCGCCGACAACTACGTCAACAAACTCCTCGCCGCCGGAAAAAAAGTCGCCATCTGCGACCAACAAGGACCAGCCAAACCCGGCAAGCTCGTCAAACGCCAGCTCACCCGCATTCTCAGTCCGGGCACAACCATCGCCGCGAACCAACTCGACGCCGCACGCAACCA
>JAYTWC010000131.1:0-1986 GCA_043743635.1 Verrucomicrobiota bacterium
TTCTTAACGAATTCGGCGGCCCATTCGGTGTGAGATTTGCCGTCGATCTGAACCGCTTCAGCGTTCCAATTGAGGTTCGTGATCTGATCAAGCGGGCGAACGCTTGCCTGAGGATTGCGATGGCAATCGAGGCAGAAACCCATGCTTAACGATTTGGCGTGGGTAACGGTTTCCATTTGGTTGATCTGCCCGTGACAGCTGACGCAGGAAACACCACGGTTTACGTGGACGGAGTGGTTAAAGTAAACGTAGTCGGGCACCTGGTGAACGCGAACCCATTGAAGTGGCTCGCCCGACTGATATGCAGCACGAACCGGTGCAAGCAGCGGACTGTCGGTCTTGACCTGACTATGACAGTTCATGCAAGTCTGCGCAGTGGGGAGATTGGCCACACCTGATTTCTCGACGTTCGAATGACAATAACGACAGTCGAGTCCGAGTTTGTCGACGTGCAGCGCGTGGCTGTATGGAACGGGTTGCACCGGCGCGTATCCAACTCGTGTATACTTGGGCGTCGCGTAGTAAGTGGTAGCGGCCGTGACGACGCCCGCCAAAATGATCACAAAAATGATGATCTGAAGTGGCAGGCGGTTGGCCGATTTCGGGAAAATTTTCGACATGTGCCGGGGAGTCTACGTTGAAATCCGGGGAGAAAGATCAGACCGCGTCGCTCCTGCGGGCGATGGCGCGAGGATCGGTTTGCACAACCACGGGCGCAGATGGCACTGCGGAGCCAGAAGCGGTGGAGCAAGAAAAGAGTTTGGGCACCAGTCCGATGCCCGCGAACAAGCCAAGCAACTGAGCGAGGAATGTTTTACGCGAGTTTTGAGAGCTCACAGGGGAAGATGGTCAGCGGTTTCAAGAATGCGTGCAACGAAGGCGCTGAGAAAATTGATGTAAACTAAATTCTCTAATAGCAGATTTCTTTTATTAAAAACTACTACCACGCAAGCCAACTTAACGTTTCCTCTTATCCCCTTGAAACACCTTTCGGTCATTTAACTGATCTTATCAAGCAATGTCCATTAGTACGTCTAATTCTGGAGCTGTTTCAGACGAACACCCCATCGCGCATCGGCCGTACCGAGTCACATTTGTTGGCGATTTCAGGATTATGCGTCACCAGCACGATCGCCTGACCGTTTTCTTTCGCCAGCCGCATAAGCAAATCGAACACGATCGCGGAATTCTTAACGTCGAGGTTTCCAGTCGGTTCATCGGCGAGTATGATCGATGGCTGATTCGCCAACGCACGTGCGATCGCCACGCGTTGCTGTTCACCACCGGAAAGTTGCGTGGCGAGTCGATGGGATTTTTCGGCTAGACCGACAGATTGAAGAAGTTTTATTGCGCGCTCCTGCATCGCAGCGCGAGGAAGCCGGCCAAGTTTCTGCATGGGCAGCATCACATTTTCCAACGCCGTGAACTCCGGCAGCAAAAAGTGAAATTGAAAAACAAAACCGATATGCTCGTTGCGCACAGCCGTGCGAAGCTGGTCGTCAGCCTGCGCGAGATTGCGTCCGCCAATCCAGATCTCGCCACCTTCAGGACGGTCTAACAAGCCGAGCAGGTATAATAGAGTGCTCTTGCCGCAACCCGAAGGTCCAACAATCGCCGTCACCGTGCCGCTCATCGCTTCAAACGTCACCTCACGCAACACGTGCACGCGTCCGTCGCCTTCGCCGAGATAGCGTGTGAGCTTTTGACAGCGCACCGCGACTTCGCCCGCCGGGCGTGGTTTCAACGGAGCTGTTTGATCTGCGCTCATTGCGACGCTCCCCGAATAATTCCGGCCGGTTCCATGCGTGCCGCACGACGAGCGGGAAACCAACTGGCCACGGCCACCACGATCGCCGCCGCAAGTCCCGCCCCAAGATAGTGGTAAACATCCCAAGACACCACGATATGATCGGTCGAAAACACACCGCGCAGCCGGATGGGAATACTTTCAACGCCCCACGTGCAGAGTGCTCCAAAAATCCAGCC
>JAYTWC010000132.1:0-1896 GCA_043743635.1 Verrucomicrobiota bacterium
GACATGGGCACTCGTCGCACCCGCACCACGGAACACGCCGATGAATACCTCGAATTCCGCCCGCAGAGCGACATGGCGATCGCCAACGGCATCGCCCACCTCCTCCTGAAAAACGACACCTGGGACAAGGCTTTCGTTGACCAACACTGCAATTTCCGCGGCGACAACCAGCCACTCGATCTTCTTGGGAAACCGATCTCCTTCGACGAGTACCGCAAGGCCGTCGAACTCTACACGCCCGAATACGTTGAAAAGATTTCCGGCGTGCCCGCCGCGAAAATCCGCATGCTCGGCGACCTCTTTGCCCGCCGCGACATCCGCATCACCAGCCTCTGGTGCATGGGCATGAATCAGCACACCCGCGGCACCGCGATCAACCGGCTCGTCCACTCGATCCATTTACTCAGCGGTCATTTTGGTCGCCCCGGCGACGCGCCCACGTCGCTCACCGGCCAGCCTTCCGCCTGCGGCACCGCCCGCGAAGTCGGCACGATGTGCAACTTCCTTCCCGGTGGCCGCGTGGTCGTCAACGCCGAACACCGCAAGGAATCCGAGGAAATCTGGAAAGTTCCCGCCGGCCGCATCAACCCGAAACCCGGCTACCACACGGTTCAGCTCTTCGAGAAATTCTGCACTCCGAGCGACAAGGGTGGCGACATCTCCACCGTGATCGTCCAGGTGACAAACCCCGGCCAGTCGCTCCCGAACCTGCATAAACTTTTCAAAGCCAAACAAGGCCTCACCGACAAATTTCTTATCGTCTCCGAAGTATATCCCACCGCCACCACCGAGATCGCCGACCTCGTGCTGCCGGCCGCGCTCTGGGTCGAAAAGAACGGCATCTACGGCAACTCCGAACGCCGCACCCAGCAGTGGTTCAAGCAGGTCGAACCTCCCGGTCAGGCCCGCCCCGATGCGTGGATGACGCTCGCCCTTGCCCACCGCCTCTTCGAACTCGGCCACCCCGGCATGAAAGACCGCGACGGCAACTTCATCTTCACGATCAAAGACGACACCGGCAAAGAAGTCCCCGCCTGGGATTTCGCCCACTACTACGACGTGAACGTGGACAAAGCCCTCTACGACGAATACCGCCTTTTCTCCTTCTACAAACACAAGAACCTTGCCCCCTACGACGTGCTCGCCAAGGCCCACGGCCTCCGCTGGCCCGTTGTCCAGGTTGCAGATGGTTCGTGGCAGGAAACCAAGTTCCGCTTCACCGAAGGCGCAGATCCTTTCGTCGCCAAAGGCAAAGGCATCCAGTTCTACCACTCCGTCACGAAGGACGACAAAGCCCTCATCTGGTTCTGTCCCTACGAGCCCGCCACCGAGTCGCCCGATGGCGATTTTCCGACCTGGCTCTGCACCGGCCGCGTCCTCGAACACTGGCACACGGGCACCCTAACCATGCGCGTTCCCCAACTGCGCAACGCTATGCCCAACGCCTACGTCGAGATGAACCCCGAGGACGCCGCCGCCGCCGGTCTGGGCAATGGCGACATGGCCGTCATCGAATCCCGCCGTGGCAAAGTTGAGCTTCCCGTCTGGATCAACGGTCGCGCCCGTCCGCCCCGTGGCACCGTGTTCGTCCCCTTCTTCGACGAACGCCTGCCCATCAACGAGGTTACGCTGGGTGAACCTTGCCCCATCTCCAAAGAGCCGGACTACAAAAAGTGCGCCGTGAAAGTCTACCGCAAGGGCGGCGCGCCCATTCTGCCGTCGACTCCCCAGCCCCACAGCTAAGTTAACCCCGCTGGCGCTCCGCGATGATTTCCGAACCGCAACCATCCCTCACCGGCTCCGGCCGCAAACTCGCCGTCGTCGCCGGCCTGGTCGCGCTCACGCTCGGACTCAGCGGGTTTTTCATGGGCCTGCGTCAGACCCACCGCGCCGCCA
>JAYTWC010000133.1:0-3900 GCA_043743635.1 Verrucomicrobiota bacterium
GCTTCCAGCTTCAATAAACCGGTTGAATGCGGCCGAATCCTCGTCATCGATGATGATTTTTGGATCAAAAGCGTCGTTATAGAAATGCTGAATCAGCAAGGTTTCCAGGTGGAAGGTGCCGACGACGGTGAAGCAGGTTGGGAGGCCCTTAGCGCTGGGAACTTCGACCTTTTGATAACCGACCAAGACATGCCACGGCTGTGCGGGCTGGACCTTTTGCGCAGAATGCGTGCCGCTCAGCTCGATCTGCCAGCCATCTTGATCTCGGGATGTGTTCCCTGGGACGCAGACGACCTCGGAAAGTTATTTACGCCGGGCGCGATCATGGAGAAGCCGTTCTCATTTCCAAAGCTGTTAAAGAACGTACAAAACCTTTTGATTGAGGCAAAGCAGCCGCGTGAAACCGCACGTGTACGTCAAACGATCTTCGACTCCGATCACCTGGTTGCCGCGCGGTACCTGGGCGTCGGAGTGTGATCCGACGTATTTTTTTCGGTGCTCGTTCGTGACTACGGCCATGAACGATATGACGGTCGGGCTGGATTATAGCTATTGTCGGGTTAGACCCCATATCAAGTCAGCACCATTCGTATTACAGTCTCCTTCCTTAACCAAATCCTTCTATGCCTCTCATCTCTGTTGTAATCACCTTAATTGTCGTCGGTGTGCTGCTCTGGCTCATCAACACCTATATCCCGATGGACGGGAAAATAAAGCAGATCCTCAATGTCGTCGTTGTGATCGCGGTCATTCTCTGGCTGCTCTACGGCTTCGGCGTGCTGGGCCATTCGGGCGAAATCCGGTTGCCGACCGTCAAGTAAAACCAAATGCCAGCTACATAACTTGACCAGTATTTATGCTCCTAAATACAAAACTGCTCTACGGAACAAAGATCGACGCGACGGACGGCGGAATTGGTCAGGTGAAGGATCTCTATTTTGACGACGTGACCTTGGCGATTCGCTATCTCGTTGTCGAAACAGGCTCCTGGCTTTCGGGCCGCCAAGTACTACTTTCGCCCCATGCTTTCAGAGAACACGTCTTCGGTAGAGCCAGCGAAGTCGCAGACACCCATGTGCTGCACGCAAACTTGACGCGAAAACAGATAGAAGGCAGTCCGTGGATCGAGACGTGCCGGCCGGTCTCACGTCAGTACGAGGAAGAATATTTTCGTTACTATGGTTGGCCGTGCTACTGGCGGGGTGGCGGGATGTTCGGTGTAACCGGTGTCCCCGTGTCTGTGCCTTTTGCGCAGAAGATATTGACCCATCACGAGCCTGGCAAAGAGGGGGATAATCACCTGCGTAGCATGCAGGCGTTTTCCGGTTACACCATACAAGCCACCGATGGGAAATTCGGTTCAGTCGGCGGCTTCAACATCGATGGCAGAACGTGGATGTTTCGTGAATTAGTTGTGGCCACCAGCCATTGGTATGCGGGCAAGTCGATTCTCATCCTGCCCGAAAACATCAACCGGATTAGCTATCCAGATTCCACGGTGTTCGTGAATCTGTGCATGGAAGATCTCAGGCAAACCACCCAAAACGATGTCGCACAAGTTGGAGCAGGCCACCGCTGAGCCTGGTCAATGCGCATGGCTTAAACTGCTAGAAACCGCTAACTCTATTTCTATGAAAAACAGAATATTACTTGTCACCTCAGTTCTAGTTAGCGCGGCGTTCTTCGCGGGTTGCAAACCAGCCGCCGACCAGCCCGCGTCCCAATCCACCGCAACCGAACAGTTGAACAAGGCCCAAGCTGCCGTCAAGGAAGCCGCGAATGACATGAAGGATTACTCTTTCGCCGAGAAGGCCGAGTTCGTCACCACCATGCAAGCCAAGCTGGCAGAACTGACCCGCAATCTCGACGAACTTTCCGCGAAAATCGAAAGCTCGAGCGATGCGGTCAAAGCCGACGCCAGACCGAAATTCGCCGCGCTGCGCGAGCAAACTGCACGATTGAACGCCCAACTTGATGCGGCAAAAGGTGCCACCGCGACCACGTGGGAAACCATCAAGTCCGATGCGCATAATTCCTTTGTCGCGTTGAAAGACGGCTTTGCCCAGACGCGGCAATGGGCCAGCGATAAAATCGCTCCGTGAGTCAACGATTACCTGAACGAATCTTAACCTGTACATATCAGTAAAACTTCAACCTGCATCGAATTCATGAAAACACAAAAAATCACCTCACTGCTCGCGCTCTGTGGTGCGCTCGGCCTCTTGGCTGGCTGCACAACGGAACCCACTTCTCATCTTGTCACCGCGCCACCACCACCTCCTCCAACCGCCACGCCTGGCGCAGTGATTGTCCCACAGCAGGTTGTCGTCACACAGCCGCAACAGGTGGTTGTCGCCCAGCCGCAGCAAGTCGTCGCGGTCGCGGCAACTCCGACCAGCGTGGCCAGTTACATCGTGGTTCAAGCCCCGCCAGCGCCACAGCCGGAGGCAGTGCCGGCCCAACCGTCCTCACAACATGTCTGGGTGGCTGGATATTGGACGTGGCAGAACAACCGTTACGCATGGATGGCCGGTCACTGGGAAGTACCTCCGTACTCCACCTCCGTCTGGATCAAGCCTCGCTCTGAATCCGAGGGTGGCGCTGTTCGGTTCTACGAAGGCTATTGGAACTAAATAGAACCGCTAAGATCTGGGAGCGGATTACTTTTCATAACACCGAACTATCACGCTGCGGCAAAATTTATGCCCGGCGTGACTTCGTGTGTGCGGATGAGCACTAGATGGGTCATTGAAGATGTAAAAAGGACTCCATGGTGTTCCTCTGCCGGAATGGATCGCTCGCCTATGCACCGCTTGCTACAGGTAAACCGTTTCGTTTTTATCTTCCTGCCTGGCCCCGGCTCGAAAGGCATGCACCCGGCGCACGGGATCTTCTGCCATAGTGCTCACGTACCTTTCGCCCATGTAGTTGTGGCCGAAAGCGTGAACTCAAATCCAATGTTCGTTCTATAGTGTGGTGTCGGCCGTGGCGAATTTGACAACCGATGCGCGCGTCCACCGTGCGCCCTAGACATCACCAAGGACTATTTATGAATTTGATGAGGCTCGCTTGGAGAAAAAATAGCTGAAGCCTCTCATCAGGGGGCAAAAACAGCAGGCCAAAAACCGTGACGAGACCCTCAAGTTAGACGGCGGGAGCTTTCCCTGCTTTCGTACTCCAATCTCGCGGGATTATCCACGCACGGTCGCTGACGTTGAGCGCGCCGATGTCAAAGGTCCGACCAAGAATGTCCACTTTGACGATTTGTTCCGGCGCCAAACCCAAAGGATTCGATGCAGACGGACTCGCATAGTCCCAGATCCAGTAGAGATTCATCGCATCCGAGTTTCCTGTTGCGGCGCCGTAGTCGAGTGGGGCGCACTCGCGGTTGACCACGCCCTGATCCGGTTTCGAATAGTATTCGATTCTCACCATGGTTCGCTCACGGATGGCTTCTATAAAACGTGTGTGATTTGGGAGCATAGTATTGGCCTTGTTTGCGGCCATTTCAAAATAGCGCATCACGCTCACCGGTAATATGGGGTGTTACCCGAATGGCAGCACAGCCATTGTTCGCGACCTTAAGCTACTTCTTATCTGAATCCGAGCTACTGGAGTGAAATAATGCCCAGATTGAGGAGGCAAGTCGCGCCGCACTGATCGCTCTTTGCAGCCAGGAAGTTTGTTCGGGTTTCGGCGCAAGCCTGCCACTGGCGAAGGCACCCAAACCAGCTACCAGCGGCATGATAGTCGACGTCACTGTATTCAACGTGCGCGCGTGTTCAGCCAAACTGTGGAATTCGCCTGCCAGCGTCTGCCATTGCTGGAGTAACTGGTCGCGGTTGATCTCGCTTTCGGCGATCAATAATTGCTTCCGTAATTCGAGCGGACTCAAAATAG
>JAYTWC010000134.1:0-2209 GCA_043743635.1 Verrucomicrobiota bacterium
AAAAAAGTTCGTCATCTCCACTGCATCATGAAGCCAACGGTCAAACCGGCTATTCCCAACTTCTCCTCAGGCCCGTGCGCCAAACGTCCGGGTTATTCGCTCGGCTCGTTGCCGACCGATATTCTCGGTCGCTCGCACCGCTCCAGTTTGGGCAAAGCCCGTCTCACCAAATCCATTGTCGAAACCAAGGCGATCCTCGGCATTCCCGCTGATTACCGCGTGGGCATCGTGCCAGCGTCGGACACGGGCGCTTTTGAAATGGCGATGTGGACAATGCTCGGCGCGCGTCCCGTTGATGCGTTCCATTGGGAATCCTTTGGCGAAGGCTGGGTCACCGATCTTCTCAAACAACTCAAAATCGCCAATACCCGCGTGGTCGAAGCCTCCTACGGCCAGCTTCCTGATCTCGCGCAAGCCGATCCGACGCACGACATCGTCTTCACATGGAACGGCACCACCGGCGGCGTGAAAGTGCCCAACGGCGACTGGATTCGCGATGATCGCGAAGGCCTCACGTTGTGTGACGCGACGAGCGCTGTATTCGCCATGGACATACCGTGGTCAAAGCTCGATGTCGTCACGTTTTCTTGGCAAAAAGTTCTCGGTGGCGAAGCCGCCCACGGTGTGATTGTTCTTTCGCCGCGCGCGGTCAAACGACTCACCACCTACAAGCCCACTTGGCCGATTCCGAAGATCTTCCGTTTGACCAAGGGCACCGAGTTGCTCGAAGAAATCTTCGAAGGCTCGACGATCAACACGCCCTCGATGATCGCCAATGAAGATTACCTCGACGCGCTTGCCTGGGCCAAGTCGATCGGCGGCCTGCCCGCGCTGATCAAGCGCAGCGAAGATAATCTTGCCGCTTTTGAACAGTTCGTCGCCACGCATTCTTGGATCCATTTCCTTGCTGCCGACAAGGCGACGCGCTCCAATACGTCGGTTTGCTTCACCCTCGATCTGACGCCTGACCAGGTGAAGAAGATGGTGAAATTGCTCGAAACCGAAAAGGCCGCTTATGATTGCGGTGCCTACAAGGACGCGCCTCCGGGATTGCGTTTCTGGTGCGGCGCCACCGTCGAGAAATCCGATATCGAAAAAGTTTTCCCGTGGCTCGAATGGGCTTATGAGGAAGTTAGGAAATAATTCTAAAGGGTAGGGCGGTCACTCCGCTGACCGCCGGGTTGATTCGGCGCGGAGCGGAGTCCGCGCCCTACCATCAAAACGTAACCATCATGTCCAACGGTAAAGTTTATCTTGTCGGCGCCGGTCCAGGCGATCTGGGCCTCGTCACGCTTCGTGCTCGCGAACTCATTACCCAGGCTGACGTGCTGGTTTATGATTACCTCGCGCATCCAGAACTAGTAAAATGGTGTAAGCCCGAATGCGAAGTCGTTTACGTCGGCAAGAAATCCGGATTTCACTCCGCGCCACAGAGCGAGATCGAGACGTTGCTGGTTAAGCACGCCACTGCTGGCAAAAACGTGGTGCGCCTCAAAGGTGGCGATCCGTTTGTTTTTGGCCGTGGCGGCGAAGAAGCGCGCACGCTGGCGAAACACGGCATCGCGTTCGAAGTGGTGCCGGGCGTCACCGCTGCGCTCGCCGCAGGCGCGTACTCCGGCATTCCGCTCACGCATCGCAATACGAGTTCGTCGGTCGTTTTTCTGACTGGCCACGAAGATGTGGAGAAGCACGAGTTGCAGATCGACTGGCGCAGCTACGGTGCGCTTAAAGGAGCAACGCTCGCGATCTACATGGGCATGGGCCATCTCAAGCAGATCATGTCCGAGCTCATCGCTGGTGGGCTTGCGCCAGCGACGCCCGCCGCCGTCGTGCAATGGGCCTCGCTCGGACGTCAGCGCAGCGTTGTCGGCACGGCTGAGACGCTTGCCGATCTTGTTGCCAGCGCCAAGATTTCATCACCCGCAATCATCTTCGTCGGCGAAGTCGTTCGTAATCACGAGCAGATTGACTGGTACGAACACCTGCCACTCTTCGGACGTCGCGTTGCCATCACCCGAACGCGTGACCAGAACAGCGACCTGCGCGACAAACTTGAAGTTTTTGGCGCCGAAGTGATCGAGCTTCCGCTCATCACAATTTCGAAGGAGGTCAGCAAGGATTCCTTTGTTGAGATTCTGGCCGAGCTTGGTGGTTACGATTGGATCGTGTTCACCAGCGCCAACGGCGTACGCTATTTCTTCGAAGATTT
>JAYTWC010000135.1:0-3132 GCA_043743635.1 Verrucomicrobiota bacterium
GATATCGGCAAACTCCGGTGGGACGAAGAGCTCTGTTCCTGGTGGCAGGTTCCCCTGCACTCCCTGCCTGAAGTCCGCGACAGTTCCGCCCAATTCGGAAACACCACTCTTGATGGAGCGCTTACCCGCCTCCTGCCCATCTGCGGTGTCATCGGCGACTCCCAAGCCTCGCTCTTCGCCCAGCGCTGTTTCGAACCTGGCTCGGCCAAGGTCACCTTTGGCACGGGTTCGTCGGTGTTGTTAAACATCGGCCCGAAAATGAAGCTCTCGCAAAACGGCGTCGTCACCGCGCTTGCCTGGGTCATCAAAGGCGTACCTACCTACGCCTTCGAGGGTATAATCATTAGTTCGGCTGCGACACTCTCTTGGCTGCGCGAACAACTCGGCATGTTCGCCAATGTCGCCGAACTCGACCGCCTCGCGCTCGAAGTTGAAAGCAACGACGGTGTTTATCTCGTGCCTGCATTCTCCGGTCTCGGCCTGCCCCACTGGCAACCCGCCGCTCGCGCTGCCATCGTCGGGCTGAGCAATCATTCCAACCGCCGCCACATCGCCCGCGCCGCCATCGAATCGATCGCCTACCAAATTTGCGACGCCCTCAACGCTCTGCGCGCCGACGCTGACGTGCAACTTAAAGGCTTGCACGGCGACGGTGGCACCACGGCCAATAAATTCCTCATGCAGTTCACCGCCGACCTCACCGGTGTCGGTCTTCGCGTCTCGACGATGTCCGACTGCTCGCCCCTCGGCGCCGCATTGGCTGGCCTGCTCGGCATGGGCGTCTATCGCTCGCTCGACGAAATCTCTGCGCTTAAAACCGAGGAAGTCATCTACCAGCCATCCGCCAGCCCTAACCAAGTAAAATCGCTCTACACCGGCTGGCAAAGCGCCGTTAAACAGGTACTCCCACAGCCCTGATCACACTCACGGCTTTCTCCCCATGCCTCGCCCTCAATCCATAGTAGTTTGGCTCTTAAGCCTAATTGTGGCGACAGCGACTGCATATGGGCTGACAGAGCAGTCAAAGGGAACAACTGACACCCGCCCCCGCATCATCGTTTCCTCCGATATCGGCGGCACCGATTTTGACGATTTCCAATCATTTGTGCATCTCTTTGTCTATTCCGATTGTCTCGACATCGAGGGTTTGATTGCCTCGCCCTGGGGCACCGCGCGCGATCGCGTACAAAATATCCACAAGATCATAGACGTCTACGCCAAGGACTACCCCAATCTAAAAACCCACTCAGCGCTCTACCCATCACCCGAGAAACTACACGCCATTACCAAACAAGGCGGCACGGACTCCGCCGATCTCCGTGGCTGGGGCAAACCAACCGAAGGCTCCAACTGGATCATCCAGTGCGCCCATCGCGACGACCCACGTCCACTCTGGCTCTTGGTCTGGGGCGGCATCGACGATTTAGCTCAAGCCCTGCACGACAACCCATCCATTAAAGCCAAAATTCGCGTCTACTATATCGGTGGGCCCAACAAAAAATGGGCCACCACCGCCTACGACTACATTGCCCGTGAACACCCTGACCTGTGGATCATCGAGAACAACTCGACCTACCGCGGCTGGTTCACCGGCGGCAATCAAACCGGCGATCTCTCCAACACCGACTTCGTCTCCACCCACATCAAAGGCCACGGCGCCCTCGGTGAATACTTCTGCACCATCGCACCCCAAGTGAAGATGGGCGACACGCCCTCGCTCACTTACCTCCTCGGCCAGACGCCAGAAAACCCCGCGACTGAGTCCTGGGGCGGCCACTTTGTCCGCGCCTGGGAGCGACCGCGCACCACCTTTGACCGCGCACTCACCCCTGCCGATGTCGTCGAAATTTTTTCCATTGTCGAAATCAATTACCAAAGCACTGGTTCGGCTCCCGCCGGAGAGACACCCACTGCCAGCCTCATCGTCGACAAGCAGGAATTCCCCGGTTTCTTCCTCCCCGACGGCACCTGCCAGTTTCTCTTTTCGCCCAAGGAATCAAAAATCTGGTCCTACAAAATCAAATCCAACCTACCCGCGCTCGACGGCCAGACCGGCGGCTTCACCTCCAAGAATCCCGATCCATCCCTCGCCGCCAAACCCTCGGCCCACTACCCCAACTGGTGGACCGACGACCCCGCTCCTGCCCTTGCCGAAGGCCAAAACCAGGGTGTCAAAACCATTTCTGTTCATCGCGCGAACTTTCTCAACGACTTCGCATCCCGCCTGCTCCGCTGCCAATCACCCAAGCCATGAAAACTCTCTTACTTTCAATTGTCCTTGGCCTCCTCGCGTTCTGCACTTCGCTCGGTGCAGCTGAAAAGCCGCGCGTCCTCGTCCTCACTGATATCGAAAACGAACCTGACGACGCCATGTCGCTGGTGCGTTTTCTCGTGTATTCGAATAACTATGACGTCGAGGGACTCGTCGCCACCACATCGATTCACCAAAAATCCCGTGTGGCGCCGCAACGCATCCGCCAGATCGTTGATGCATATGGAAAGGTTCGTGACAATCTGGAAAAACACGAAACAGGTTTCCCGTCCGCCGACTTTCTCAGAGAGCGCATCAGCGAGGGCCTTCCTTTGTACGGAATGCTCGGCGTCGGCGAAGGCAAAGATTCGCCGGGTGCGGAGCTCCTCATTCGCGCTGTCGATCGCGACGATCCACGTCCACTTTGGGTTCCTGTCTGGGGCGGTCCCAGCGTGCTCGCCCAGGCATTGTGGAAAGCCCACGCCACGCGTTCGCCGGAAGCTTTGGCCAGATTTGTTTCCAAACTGCGCGTTTACACGATCTCAGACCAGGACGACTCCGGCCCGTGGATCCGCAGGGAGTTTTCCGAACTATTTTATATCGTCAGTCCCGGCTTGGGTGAGGGCGGCGCTTATCACCACGCAACCTGGTCCGGCATCAGCGGCGACAACTTCAGCGGACGATTCGCCGGCGCCGACTTCTCGCTCGTCACCAACGAATGGCTCGATCAAAACATCCGCCGCAAAGGTCCGCTCGGCGCCGAGTATCCACGGTGGGAATACCTGATGGAAGGAGACACCCCGAGCTATCTCAACCTGATCAACAACGGTCTCAACGCACCCGAGCACCCAGACTGGGGCGGCTGGGGCGGCCGCTACGAA
>JAYTWC010000136.1:0-4699 GCA_043743635.1 Verrucomicrobiota bacterium
GCCGCGCCTGGTTGGGCGCGGCTTTTTGTTGAGCACAAGAACTGCTACCCTCAGCTTCATTCCGCCATGTCGTCCAAAAACGTCATCCCCGAACGCATCGCCGAGGCCCTCCTGCGTTTCCCGCCGTTCTCCATGCTGCAAAAAGACGAGGTGCAAGCCCTCGCTGCTGCCGCCACCGTTTGGATGGTTCCCGCCGGTGAAACCGTCTGGAAACAAGGCGATAATCCCGGCGAAGACGTACTCTTCCTCGCCCGCGGCCGCGTTGAATACATCTGGAACCACGAGGAACGCAACGAACGCGTCGACGCCCGCGACGTCGGCGACGTCCTCGGGCTCAGCGCCCTCGTCCGCAACGAACCTTTCCGCGTCACCGCCCAAGCCATCGAAGACAGCCTGCTCTACAGCCTTCCGTGGGCCCGGATGAAGATCCTACTCGAACAAAACGACACCGCCAGAAACTACGTTCGCCGCCACCTCTTCTGGGCCGTCCGCGTCGGCAGCCCGCTCGAATTCTCAGAACCCACCGAATCCAGCGTCGCCGGCCGCGCCAAAAACATCCTTCAAGCCCACCTCGACGGCGCCCAACTCGTCCAGCCCCGCCCGCCCGAGCGCCTCCTCACCTGCGGCCCCGACTCCAGTATCCACGAAGCCGCTACACTCATGTCGTCCAAACGCGTTCCCTCGATCCTCGTGGTCGACGCCGAACGCCGCCCACTCGGCATCGTCACCAGCAACACCTTGGTGAAACACGTCATCGTCGACGGCATGGACAGAACTGCCGCCGTCTCGCACATCATGGCCAGCCCGGTGTTCACCATTTCGCCCCGTGCCAGCGCCACCGCCGCCACGCTGCTCATGCTCCGCGAACGCATCGGCCAGGTCTGCGTCACCGAAGACGGCACGCCCGACACCAAAGCCCTCGACGTCTGCACCCACAAAGATCTCCTCGCCCAAAGCGGCCACCATCCCGCCGGCCTCCTGCGCGAAATCCGTTTTGCAAAAACCCCCGCCCGTTTCCGTGAGCTCTGCGACGAAATCGAGGCGATCGCACGCAGCTACCTCGACGCCGGTGTTTCCGCCATCTACCTCGGCCAAATCTGCGCCGAACTCTACGACGAACTCGCCCAGCGCCTCCTCTCCCTCTCCGCCGACGAACTCGCCGACGAAGGCATCAAACTCCCGCGCGTTCCTTGGGCCTGGATCTCGGTTGGCAGCGACGGCCGCCGCGAACAAATCCTGCGCACCGACATGGACAACGCCCTCGTCTTCGGCCCCTCCGAAACACCCGAAGAAGACGAAGTCGCCCGCGGCATCTTCGTTCAACTCGCCACCCGCACCGTCGAAAAACTCGCCGCCGCCGGCTTCGCCCGCTGCCAGGGCGGCGTCATGGCCCTCAACCCCAAATGGTGCCGAACCATCAAAGAGTGGTTAAACGAAATCGAGGCCCTCGGCTCGCTCACCGACGGCGAAGCCCTTCTCCGCGCCACCGTGCTCTACGACCTGCGCTACGTCGCCGGCGAACGTGACCTCTGCGACTTGTTACGCGAAAAAATCCAGAAAACAGTCTCCTCGGAAACCGGCCTGCAACGCCGCCTTGCCGAACTCATCATCGACAACGCCCCGCCGCTCAACTTCATCGGCCGCTTCGTCGTTGAAACCCTCGGCATGGGAAACCAGGAATTTGATCTAAAATCCCGCGGCATGGCTCCGCTGCGCGATGCCGCCCGCCTCCTCACGCTTCGCCACGGATTGAACCGCCGCTACTCCACCGGCGGCCGCTGGGACGAACTCCGCCGCGGCGTTCCCACGATGCAGGAAACTGCCTCTCTCGCCCGCGAAGGCTACGATTTTCTCCTCCGCCTGCGCACCCTCAACGGCCTGCGTCGCGGCGATTCCGGCCGCCACCTCGACCCGTCAACACTGACGAAACTCGAACGCGCCCAACTCGCCAACGTCTTCGATGTCGTCCGCTCCGTCCAACAAGTCGTCCAACTGGAATTCCCACCAAACCGGTGAAAACAAAACCATTAACCGCAGAGATCGCAAAGAGCGCAGAGATAAAGGCACTTATGAAAACCTGTCTATTGGTTAACCATTTCTTCCCTGCCTTCCTCTGCGTTCTCCGCGCACTCTGCGGTTAAAAACTCGGATCCATCATGTTCTGGCGCCGCAAAATCCCTCTCCCTCCCGCGGTCGAAGCTTATCTCGACGGCACGCCCAGACGCATTTCCGGCAAAACGCCGCTCACCGAACTACTCTTCATCGTCCTCGACTGTGAGACCACCGGCTTTAATTCCACCCAGGACCGCATCCTCTCGCTCGCCATCGCCGAACTCCGCAACGGCCGCCTGCACATCGCCCGCTCCTCCGCCTGGCTCCTGCAACAAAACCGCCCCGTCACACAATCCGTCTCGGTACACGGTATTCTCCCTTCGGATACAGCTTTCGGCGAACCTGAGCCCGCCATGCTGGTCGAACTCCTTCCCCGTCTCCAGGGCGCCATCATCGTCGGCCACCACATCGGCTTCGACATCGCGATGATCAATGCCGCCCTCAAACGGAATTTCAAAATTGCGTTGCGTAACCAAGTTCTGGATACCGCCCGTTTTGCGATGAGTGCCGTCGAGGCTTTCGCGCGCACCGGCTATCCTGGCCAGCGCGAACCAACACTCGACGAAGTGTGCGCCCAATGCGGCATCACGCCGGTTGACCGCCACACGGCCGAAGGCGATACCTTTACCACCGCCACACTCTTTCTGGCGATGTGCGCCCGCCGTCAGCGTCAGCTCGGCCGCCCCCTCCGCGCCAACGACCTGCCGCTCGGGCCAGCGTGACGTTCCGCCCTCAAATCTGCGTCTTGAAATACGCGATTGTGCGCTTAAGGCCCTCTTCGAGCGGAACCAATGGCTCCCACTTAAGTACGCGTTGTGCGAGAGTGATATCTGGGCGGCGTTGCTTCGGGTCGTCGGCCGGAAGCGCCTGATAGACGATCTTTGACTTGCCGCCCACCAGCTTGAGCGTGAGCTCGGCCAATTGTAGCATCGTGAACTCACCCGGGTTGCCGAGATTCATCGGACCGACAATCTCCGTCTGGCCCATGAAACGGATGAAACCCTCAACCAAGTCGTCCACGTAACAAAACGAACGCGTCTGCGAGCCGTCACCGTAGATGGTGATGTCCTCGCCCTTCAGCGCTTGTACGATAAAATTGGATACCACGCGGCCGTCGTTCGGATGCATCCGCGGGCCGTATGTGTTGAAGATGCGCACGACGCGAATATCGACCTTGTTTTCGCGGTAGTAGTCGAAAAAGAGCGTCTCAGCGCAGCGTTTCCCCTCATCATAACAGGAGCGGCGACCGATCGGGTTAACGTTGCCCCAATAACTTTCCGGCTGCGGATGAATCGCCGGATCGCCGTACACTTCCGACGTGCTCGCCTGAAACACCCGGGCTTTCACGCGCTTGGCGAGACCAAGGCAATTGATCGCGCCCATGACGGACGTTTTGGTGGTTTTGATTGGGTTGTATTGGTAATGCGGCGGCGAGGCCGGACAGGCGAGATTGTAGATCTGATCGACCTCGTATTTAAACGGATCAATCACGTCGTGCCGTACCAGTTCGAAGTTCGGATTCGTCAGCAGGTGCGCGATATTGGTCTTCCGACCCGTAAAGAAATTATCGATACAGACGACCTCATGCCCGTCCTTAAGCAGGCGGTCGCATAGATTTGAGCCAAGAAAGCCAGCGCCACCGGTCACGAGTATTCGCATTCCACCAACCATGGAAAAATCCGTTACGCTAGCCAGCAAAAGTTTTGGGACTCTGAGAAATATCAAAACTGAACCTTGGCTAAGATTTACCGATAAACACTCGCCCAAGCCGCTCATCGTACCTGCTTTTTTACATTGCCACCCGAACCAAACAAAGGCTTGTTTTCAACCCACCAACGAACGCCAAAAGGCGGGACCGACTACAACCTATGACAACCATACAAAAACTCATCGGCGTGATGGCGCTCATCGCAGCGTCCACAGTATTAACGCAAGCAGCCAACACCTGTCCTTTATTGACATTGCCCAAGGGCGAAGACGGCCCTGGCGTGATCGGCAAACGCTATGTCGAAACCGGCATTGGCTTTTGGGATGAAGCTCACACTTCCCATAATACCTACGGCACCGGCATCAGCGCCAACCTTCCGATTTGCACAGGCTTGGATCTCAGCGGTGGATATAGTTATAGCTGGTTCAACCGCGATCCCTTCACATCGAAACAACATAACCTGGGCGGAAGTGCTACCTTTTATAATACAGCGGAGGATGGCATTAAGCCGTTCGTTTCACTCGGACTCGGATACACCTTCTACGACGAAAATCTTGATAAAGGCTGGGTTTTCGCAAACGACCGCAAAAACCATCATGGCACGGACTACGTCAACTGGAACGCCACCGTAGGCGCAGAATTTCCCTACAAATGGGTGTCAGTCATTCCAACGATTACTTATAATGACGACATGCGGCGTACAAAGAAAAGCACCCAGTCCTTCGTCTACAGCACCGAGGTCAACACATGGATCACTCCACGAGTCGGCATCTATGCAAGCGTATCCTATTATGCTGCACAGCACATCAGCTCCCAAACTTGGGGCGGCGGACTCGGCGTACGCGTTCGCTTCTAAGCGACCCTAACCTCTCAAAATCT
>JAYTWC010000137.1:0-2441 GCA_043743635.1 Verrucomicrobiota bacterium
ACGGTTGTATCACCGGGGTTGTTCGGTGTTCCATCGTTGCCGTTAACGGTGACGACCGGCTGAGTCATGTCGGCGAGAGCACATTCCTCTTGGAAGGCATGACTGCTTGGGCGATCGCCCATGAAGACGAGACAGCGGTTGCCTCGGTGACGGATATGACGGGCGTAGAGGAGTCGCCGGTAAACGAGAGTTGCAGGGATCAGTGCAACGAAGCTTAAGGCGACCACGGCACGGCTTTGCTGCAAGGGATAACCACCTGGAATGACGATGAAGGTGACGATCAACGTCGTCAGCATTGCAAAGAAAATCGCGATGGCGTGCTGACTGGCATAGTCGAGCCCGAGCATGTCGGTGCGCATTTTGTATCCATCAATAAGATACAAGGCGGCAATGAGTGCCAGAGCCGGCATTGCAAGGGGGGCGATGATCAGGCCGTTGAATTCGTAGATTCCGCGGATCGCACCGATCGCATTAAAAACGATGCCGAGGGACAACACGTCCAACGTTAGAATTGCGAGCGTAGACTTTCGGCCGAGCTTCATCGAAAGCTAGTTCTGCGGGGTGTGCTTTGTGGCTGCAAGCGGCATAAGTCTTTTCAAAAGAGAGCTCCAGCTTGCAACAGCGTGGCCCAGCCCGCCGTTGCGGGTATAAAATTGCGCAGCGGCAAAATTCATGGCTGAGCAACGTTCAGGGGAATCACGCAGATCCCGGATTGCAGTCGAGGAACCTGTGATGTCGTCGCCGCTGAAGGCCAAACCAAATGAATGGTGGGTGACAAGGTGTGCGAGTTCGCAGCTTTTCGGTCCGATAAAAACTATCGGACGGCCGACTGCGGAGATGCCGTAAAACTTGCTTGGGAAGACAAGTTGTTCGCAACCTTGGCGCAAGGTCACGAGATGGAGATCTCCGAG
This sequence comes from Verrucomicrobiota bacterium, assembly GCA_043743635.1. Classification (GTDB taxonomy): domain Bacteria; phylum Verrucomicrobiota; class Verrucomicrobiia; order Opitutales; family Opitutaceae; genus JADKHC01. Next base: position 912 of record JAYTWC010000137.1, read on the forward strand.
CGCGAGGGTTTTGCCCAAGAGGTTGCGGGGCTGTGCAGGTTGGAACTTGATATTGGTTAAGCCTTGTTGGGCGGCCTTTGTCTGCAAATAGCGTTTTTGAGCACCGTCACCAACGAAAAGAAAAACGATATCGGTTTCGAAACGGAGCTCATGTGCGATGGCGAGAACGGGTGCAAGGTTGTGAACGCGGCCGAGATTGCCCGAATACAGGACGATAAACTTATCGTGCAGATCCCATAGTGAGCGTTGGTCCTTGGCTACGGATGGAGGCAGCGGGATCAGCCCGGCGGGCGCCCAGTTGGGGATGATGGAAATTTGGTTTGGTGCGACTCCGCGAGAGGCAGCAAAGGCGGCCATATCGGTTCCGAGAGCGACGCAGGCATCGGCATTTCGCCAGGCACGATCGCGGAATCGACGGAATAAGTGAACGAGCCGGGTTCCGCCGACCGCCGCCGCGATTTCTGGATACACGTCTTGAATCCAATGAACAAGGCGAGCTCTGCGCCGACGTGCGATGGCGGTGGCCGGGATGCCGAGCAAGGGTGGGTCGGTCATTACTACGAGAATATCGTTCGGCTTGAGCAGCTTGGAAATACATCGAAGCGAACCGAGCGCAAAGCCCACAAAATCTATGGCTCTTAGCAGTAGGTTGCGCCGACCGAGACGTGGTCCGCGTACGCGAATAATTTCCACACCGTTCTTGGTCTCGCGGTCAGGAACTGCGTGTTTGGCGGGACGGCTGGTTACGATCGTGACCCTGAAACCGGATGCAGCGAGACCTTCGGCGAGATCCGTCAGCAATTGAGCGGTTGCCGGTTCGTCGGGCCAGTAGAATCGGTTTACGAAGACAATTCTTGGGTGGTCGGTCATGCCAAGGTTGCGGTGCGACGTTGCCGTTTAATTTCGGCGGCGATCCAGTGTTCGTAGCGGGCCATCAAGAGGCAGTAGGAGAGGCCTGCTCGACCGTCGAGGAAACCGCGTCGCCAGAGATATTGATAGGCAAAACGCAACGGTCCCCGGGCGGGAAGATGTTGACTGACGGTTTTTAGGGCGCGACGTCTAACCAAGGAATCAGATGTAAGCAGACGTTGGAAGAGTGACTGTGATCCAGGTGGGCGATGGGCGAGAAAAGTGGAAGCTTCCTGACGGGCGTAGCGTTTGTGTTTGGCTAAAAGTTCGGCATCCGTGTGCGCTGAGATATTGTGAACGTAGTTGTTTAGAAGTCGGCCGAGTTTCATGCCGGGTTGCTCGCGCTGTCCGTGTCCTACCTGAATGAAACGGAACCGCCGGCCGTGGCAGAACCGGGCTTGATAGGCAGGGAAGTCGGTGCAATGCGGAATCCAGCGTCCGTGGTAAAACATTTTCGGCGCGACCATGAAGCCATCGAGGGCGCCGGGGTTTTGCGCGGAGAGAGTGGAGCATTCGCGCAGAAGGTCGGGCGTCAGCTGTTCGTCGGCATCGAGGTGGAAGACCCAGTCGTTTTTGAAAGGAATGTGCTCGTGGCCGAAGTTGCGTTGATCGGCGAAATTG
>JAYTWC010000138.1:0-2177 GCA_043743635.1 Verrucomicrobiota bacterium
TTCAGCCCACAGGAACTCTCCGACCTCGAAGCCTTCCTCCAGACGCTGAAGTAGGATTTTTTTGAACCACAGATGGACACAGATTCACACAGATAAGGAACGCTGGCTTCGAGCGCCCAACCGACGCTCGAACGTCATCCCGGTTTTTTATTCTGTCTTCTATCCGTGTTCATCTGTGTCCATCTGTGGTTTCTCTTCCGTCTTCCCCTCCCATGACTGACAAAAAAATCAACCTCGCCATTATCGGCCTCGGGTTCGGTGCCGAATTCATTCCGATCTACCAGGCGCACCCCAACGCCAACCTCGTCGCCGTCTGCCAGCGCGACCCGAAAAAACTCAAGGCCATCCAGGACGCCTTCGGCATTCCGAAGGGCTACACCGACTACGACGAACTCCTCCGCGACCCCGAGATTGACGCGATCCACATCAACACCCCGATCCCCGATCACGCCGCCCAGTCGATCAAGGCGCTGAAGGCAGGCAAACACGTCGCCTGCACCGTCCCGATGGCCACCTCCATCGCCGACTGCAAAAAGATCGTCGAGCTGACGAATAAAACCGGGCTCCGCTACATGATGATGGAGACGGTCGTTTACGCGCGCGAATATCTCTACGTCAAAGAACTCTATGACCGCGGCGAGCTGGGTAAAATCCAGTTTCTCCAGGCGAGCCATCAGCAGGACATGGACGGATGGCCGAACTACTGGCCCGGCCTCCCGCCGATGTGGTATGCCACGCACTGCGTCGGCCCGATGCTCGCGCTCACCGACGCCACCGCGGAATACGTTTCCTGCTTCGGCTCCGGCACCATCCGGCCCGAACTCGCGAAAAACTACGGCTCACCCTTCGCCGTCGAGACCGCGCACATCAAGTTCAAGGATTCCGATCTCACCGCGCGCATCATCCGCTCGCTCTTCGACACCGCGCGCCAATACCGCGAGAGCATCGACGTGTATGGTTCGAAGAAATCCTTCGAGTGGTCGCTCATCGAGCACGAGCCGCACGTCCTCCACACGGCGAAACTCGCCGAGCACAAGATCCCGAAAAAGATCAAGGTGCCCGACTACGCGAAGCGTCTGCCCAAGGGGATTCAGAAATTCACCACCAAGGGCGTTTACGATCTCGGCAAGAAAACGCACCTCAGCTTCACGCAGGGCGCCGGCCACGGCGGCTCGCACCCGCACCTCGCCCACGAGTTTCTCACCGCCCTCGTCGAGGGCCGCGAGTGTTACCCGAACGCGCAAAAGTCCGCCAACTGGACGTGCGTCGGCCTCTGCGCCCACGAGTCCGCCCTCGCCGGCGGCAAGATCGTGCGGCTGCCCGCCTTCACGCAGGGCTAGGATGCTCCAAACGCGCGCGCCGATCAGCGCTCCGATCAACGAAGCGCCATGAGCACCCACGTCCTGTCATCGTGTTTTGCGGTAGGCACCTTGGTTGCTTTGGCAGCATCCGCTCAATCTCTGGCCTCGAAAGCCGCGGCTCCAACAACGCCGCCTGCAACGAGTCCACCTCGGGCAACTGCACCCTCTTCGACCGAGCTGTCCGCCAAGGAACTTGCCACGCTCGACCGGGATTTTCACGCGCTGGTGGCGAAGTCAAAGGAGCGCCAGCCACCAGAACTGGAGAATGACACCGACGGGCGGCCGGCATGGGCGAACTCCCGCTTGGTTTTCTTGCATGACCAAGGCTTGGCGTTCCTTGAAAAATACCCAACTCATCCCTACCGTTGGGACGTTCTCGTGCTGCTTCAATACGGCCGCGATTACAGGATACGAGTCTTGCCCGACGGCTTCAAGCAGCTCGTGCCCGTCCCGGAGAGTGCAGAACGATGGGAGCTGATTTATTATCCGAAACTGGAGGAGTTGCTCGCTGCGTGGGATGCCAGCAGCGAAGCCCGCAAGGAAGCGATGCAGCAACTCATCCGCCATTGGGGCCATCGCGCCACGGTCGTCGCGCTTGCGCCCGAAGCACGGGCTTCGTTCTCCGCCAAAGTCATGCGGTGGCTCGAAATTTATCGGCGCGAGTTTCCGAATTCCAACTACCTGTCGCCGCTCTATCACTCTGTGGCCGTGATGCTGCTCTCGTCCGACCCACGCCAAGCGCTCGCTTTTGTCCGAGAGACGTCCGCGCGTCACGCGTCCGGAAGTCTCCTCGACGTGCTGCGTCGAAAGCGGTTC
>JAYTWC010000139.1:0-11299 GCA_043743635.1 Verrucomicrobiota bacterium
CGAGACGGCGGCGAAGCCGGTGATCTCGGCGAGCCACGTCTCGAGTTGTTGGAAATGTTTTTGGTAGCCGCGCGACTGGTCGGCGGGGGCGAACGGGTGCAGCGCGCCGAACTCCGGCCACGACACCGGAAACATCTCGCTCGTGGCATTGAGTTTCATCGTGCACGAACCAAGCGAAATCATCGAGTGACACAGCGAGAGATCGCGAGTTTCGAGACGCTTGATGTAGCGCAGCATCTCGTGCTCGGTGTGATGGGCGTTGAAAATCGGGTGCGCAAGGAAGGCGGACGTACGGGCGAGCGGCGAGGTGAAATCGGTGACAGGGGCATCGACGCTGGCGAGTCTGATGCCAAGCACGTCGGCAAGGTTTTGCAGGTCGGCAGCGGTTGTGGTTTCGTCGAGCGAGATGCCGACGGTGCGGGCGTCGATGGCGCGCAGGTTGATTTTTTTCGCGGCTGCGGCGGCGTGGACCTTGGCGGCGTCGATGTTGGAGATGGCGAGTGTATCGAAAACGGGCTCGGCGTTGGTGGTCAGGCCGGCGGCGCGGGCGGAAGCCTGGAGTAGCGCGGTGAGAGCGCGGGTGCGTTGCGCGATGCGGCGGAGGCCGACCGGGCCGTGGTAGACGGCGTACATCGACGCCATGACGGAGAGGAGAACCTGGGCCGTGCAGATGTTGGACGTGGCTTTGTCGCGGCGGATGTGTTGCTCACGCGTGCCGAGGGCGAGGCGGAGCGCAGGATCGCCTTGGGCGTCTTTTGACATGCCGACGAGGCGGCCGGGCATTTGGCGCTTGTGACCGTCTTTGGTCGCCATGTAGCCGGCGTGCGGTCCGCCGAAGCCCATGGGGACGCCGAACCGTTGAGCGGAGCCAATCGCGACGTCGGCCCCAAATTCGCCGGGCGCTCGCAGGAGCGTGAGCGCGAGCAAATCGGCGGCGACGACGCAGAGTGCGCCGGCGGCGTGAACTTTTTCGAAGAAGGTCGTGTAGTCGTGCACGCTGCCGAGCGTGTCGGGGTATTGCACGAGCACGCCGCAGGTCGTGGCGCTGGCGGCGAAGGTGCGGTGGTCGCCTACGACGACGACGAGGCCGAGGGGTTTGGCGCGGGTGCGGACGACGTCGATCGTTTGCGGGTGGCAGAGATTGGAGACGAAGAATTGGTTGCGCGCAGGATCGGCGACCATGCGGTAGCAGAGGCCCATGGCTTCGGCGGCGGCCGTGGCTTCGTCGAGGAGGGAGGCGTTGGCGATGTCGAGCGCGGTCAGGTCGGTGATGAGCGTTTGGAAATTGAGCAGCGCTTCGAGGCGGCCTTGCGAAATCTCGGCCTGGTAGGGCGTGTAGGCCGTGTACCAGCTGGGATTTTCAAGAATGTTGCGCTGGATCACGCCGGGCGTGTACGTGCCGTAGTAGCCTTGGCCGATGAAGCTGCGGAAAATCTGGTTCTGGTTAGCGATAGTGCGAAGTTCGGCGAGGGCGGCATTTTCGCTAAGCGGGGCGGGCAGGTCGAGCGGCTTGGCGAGGCGGATTTGCGAAGGGACGGCGGCATTGACGAGGGCGTCGAGCGATTCGTAACCGAGCGTGGCGAGCATCGCGGCGGCGTCGGGGCTGTTGTGGCGACGCGCGAAGGTGTCGAGCGGGGCGATGAGATCGGAGACGGCGTTCGTGGATGACGACGAGGACATTTGTGGACGCTAGAAAACGCTTTTTCGGAAGCAAAGGGAAATTCGCGGAATCGAAAACGACGTTGCGTTTACGCGAGAGGCGCATTCGTTCGCGCCCATGCCCAGCCTCAACAAAGTTGCCCGCGCCGCCTTCGTGGACAAGCGGTTGGAGGAGCTTTACCCTGAGACGCCGATCCCGCTGGTGCATCGCGACGCGTACACGTTACTCGTTGCCGTCGTGCTTTCGGCGCAGTGCACCGACAAGCGTGTCAACGAAGTCACGCCGGCGCTTTTCGCGCTCGCGGATCGACCCGACGCGATGGCACGCGTGCCGATCGAGAAGATTAACGCGATCGTGCGGCCATGCGGGTTGGCGCCGATGAAAGCGAAGGCGATTTCGCGGCTCTCGCAACTGATCGTGGAAAAGCATGCCGGCCAAGTCCCTCGCACCTTTGAGGAGCTCGAGGAGTTGCCCGGAGTGGGCCACAAGACCGCGTCAGTGGTGATGTCGCAGGCGTTCGGCGTGCCGGCGTTTCCGGTGGACACGCACATCCATCGGTTGGCGGCGCGCTGGGGTTTGAGCGACGGGCGGAGCGTCGTGCAGACCGAGCGGGATTTGAAGCAACTCTTCGCGGAGGAACGTTGGAACGCGTTGCACCTGCGGATTATTTTCTACGGACGCGAGCACTGCACCGCGCGTGGATGCGACGGCACGGTTTGCGAGATCTGTCGTACGCTTTATCCCGGTCGACGGCGGGCAGTGCGGGTGAAAAAGTGAAACGACGGCGGTGCGGAGAGCGCGTTTTCAGGGCTTTGCGCGGGGACTGTAAAACAGAGTTGATTTGCGCGCGAGGGCTCGCCACGTTCTGCCCTCTTCGATGGACGCTTAGCTCAGTTGGTTAGAGCACCTGCTTCACACGCAGGGGGTCTGCGGTTCGAGTCCGCAAGCGTCCACCATTTCCAGTTTTGGGAAAACAATCCCCTCCGCAGGCGAAACAGCAAGGGTCACCCCTGCACTACGTGTGTTACCACAACCTCGTGATTGGTATAACCGAGATCGACACCCTGCGCGAGTTTATCCTTCAGCACCTCGAGCATCCGCTTGCTCACATCATCCTTGGTCGGCCCCGAAATCATCAGATTCAACTCAGGGCAAAATTGTGAAATCGTCCCGCGCGCAGCCCACTGAAAACATGTCACGCCACAGACAGCGCGCTCGAGCGAGCGAACATAAGGTGCTTCCAACATACGCGTCACCACGGCACGGAATTCTGCAGTTGGAAGCGGTTTCGACATTCCCTCGTTAGCGCCGGCTTTCAAAACGCGGCTCAATAATGCTCCATCCATGGAGCTGCTCACAACGATGATCGGCATGGCCTTCGTTGCTTCCGTTCGACGTACAAACAGCAACAAATCTAACGCATCCCCTTCAGGAAACAAAAAGTCTGAAATGAGTAAATCGAACGTACGCTCACCCAACATGGACATAGCCATGCGTAACGATGGCGTAATGGTCAGCTCGCAAATACCTGCGAGATATTTCCGCATGAGCAGCTGCGACGTGGCACTGTCTTCCACATAAAGGACTTGTTTCATGCGCTTTTTCCTTAATCGACCAGCCCAAGGACAGAGTTTAGAAATATCTTCAAAAGCTTGGTCTAAATTAGTTCGCTACATCAACCGTCCGCACAGGATCTTGTAAAGCCTTCTTGCCGTAAATATCCCGGCCGCTATTTTAGCTCTAACCCCAAACCCAACAAAACCCATGCAAAGACGAATCATTGGTCTAATCTTGGTCTGCATCGGCGCGTGGATCTTCGCCCGTGGCTGGGAACGCAAAGACTCCGTCCTCGGGTCGCTCTCGGAAACAGGAAGTCGCATCGCCAACCGTTTCGACGGCGGTGCGCGCACGCCCAAGCATATGATTTATCTGGGCGGCGGCGGCCTGATGATCGTCTGCGGAGCGGCCTTAGCCTTCCGGGGAACTCGCAAAAGCTGAGCCCACCGACCCTTTCAAGCCAGGGAGCCTGCGACATCGCCCGCCAAATCACTCAGTTGCGGCCCGGGAATTCAAACTCCGCGCCTTCTTTGCAGACAAAATCGTCACATTTTCAAAGGTGATACGACCGCCATACTGCATAACTTCGGCCGTCTCGATTCCCTCAAATACGCAGTTCTTGAAAAGAATATTGTCGATCGTGCCCTTCGGTATGCCGGCAATCCACATGACTCGCGGGCTGGTCTTACTCGTGACGTTTTCAATCACGACATTCCGTACGATCGGCTGATGCTCCCCCTTCGAGCCTTCCTCGTACTGATGGTCAACCGTCAATATCGCCTCAGCCACGCGACCAATCTGCACGTTGCGCATATAAATATTCTCAACCAGACCACCGCGACGCGCGTTTGATTTGAAACGCAGCCCTCGATCCAGATTCGGACTGTCCATCTTGCAGTTTTCGACAAAAACATTTCGGCACCCACCCGCGATCTCACTGCCAATCACCACGCCACCGTGACCATCCTTCATCTCGCAACCGCGAATGATATGATTCTCGGCCGCCACACCCACGCGCCGACCATCGTCGTTACGACCTGACTTGATCGCAATACAGTCGTCGCCCGTATCGAACACACAGTCCTCGATTAACACGTCACGGCACGAATCCGGATCGCAGCCGTCATTGTTCGGCCCATGTGAGCTGATCTTCACGTTGCGAACAATGACATTGGTACAAAGCACCGGCGTCACTTCCCACATGGGCGAACGCACAATCGTCACACCCTCGATCATCACATTCTTACAACGATAAGGCTGGAAAAAACTCGGGCGCAAGTGACTGCCCGCACCAAAAACACGCTGCGCAACTGGCACACCTTGCTCACTCAGCTGATTGAGTCTGGCTACATCGATCGAAGCTTTGCTCTTTTTATCCTCACCCCGCGTTGTCCACCCCCACCAGTTCTGCCAGTCAGCAGCGCCGTCGAGCGTCCCCTCGCCCGTCACCGCAATATTTTCCTGCTCCCAAGCATAAATAAACGGCGAATAATTCATACACTCAATCCCTTCCCAACGGGTCTGCACAACCGGCAAATATGCCGCCGGATCAGTGCTGAACCGCAAAACCGAACCTTTAGCCAAATATAAATTCACATTGCTCTTCAAATGCACGGCGCCGGTCACCCACTCTCCCGCCGGCACAACCACGCGCCCGCCACCAGCGGCGTTACAAGCATTGATCGCCTTGCGAATCGCCTCACTGCTATCGCCACCGGCCACCGCGCCAAAATCCGTGATCGCAAAATCACGAGCAGGAAAAATCGGCGCCTTGATGCGGGCCAAAATCGCCTCGCTCTCGGAAAAACTAAACGCCGCCACCGTCGACGTCAGAACGGCATCACCTGCATGGGAGACCGCCGGAATCGACAGGCAAAATACAAATAGGGAAAAAACCGAAACACGCACCGCACGCAGCACGCCTTGCAGTTGAAAATTGATCTTCATGGTAAAAAGGGTTGGAGGGGAAAACCGTCTGCTCAACTAAACCAACAAAAGCAGGAGAAACCTAAACAGGACACGTGTCCGATACGTCAACAAAAAGCGTCCTCTCAACTAGGAAATTGTCCGCCAATCAGGTTTTTTCCGCCCCTCCAACGCCTACAAACCAAGCCGCACCCCGTCGGTTCGTTGCCCTTTCTCATCGATCACCTCGATCACAACATCGCGCGTCGGTTTCGCACGCCGCCCCTCCCGCGATTCAACCTTCACCTCCAACCGGCCATCACGCCGCTGTGCAACGTAATGCGTCACCAAATAATCGCCCCGTTGATACCCAAACCCATCGCCATCGTCCTCATAAAGCACACCCGACGCATCTCCATCTTTATCGAGACAAACTAAAAGCGTCAGCGGATCCAGCGACTCCTCCATCGTACTCTGAACCACCCGCCCCAACGGAATAATCGCCCCGCCGCGCACCAACAACCGCGCCTGATCGGCATCCGCGCGATCCCCCGGCACCAACGACACCTCTCGCCAGATCCCTTTCGGCAAGCTTGGTTTTTCAACCCATCGCGGCACAACCACCAAGTCTCCTCCAACCAAAAACGCTCCTTCTTCCCGACGCAGACTTAGGTCCGCGGGATCCGCCATGAACACCGGCCGCATCACCGGCAACCCCGATACGCTTGCTTCACGAAACACCGTATAGAGATAAGGCAGAAGCCGATAACGCCGCCCCAGCGCCAAGCGTGCCGTATGCTCAACCTTTTCCCCAAACGCCCACGGTTCCTTGTCATTGCTACCCTTCACCGCGTGCCCGCGACAAAAGGGGAACAACGTACCAAAACCAACCCACTGCGACCAAAGCCCAGGTGTCGCATTTCCGGAAAACCCACCCAAATCCGGACCGGCAAACGGTTGCCCCGAAAGCCCCAGCGTCAACGTCATCGGCACCGACAATTTCATATGCGCTTCCGTCGACGCATTGTCGCCTGTCCAAGTCGCCGCATAACGCTGCCCGCCCAAGAAATTCGCGCGTGTCAGCACAAACGGCCGCTTATCCGGCCGCGCCGCCGCGATACCTTCCCTTGTCGCCCTCGTCATCAACAACCCATAAATATTACGATACCGCAGGTGCGATCCCGGCGGGATCTCTCCGCCACCGCGATGCCAATTATCCAACGGCATCGCCTTGTCGGGCGCATTAAACACCGCCGGCTCGTTCATGTCGTTCCACACCCCATCCACCCCCGTCGCCATAAAATCCCCGTACAAACCAGACCACCACGCCCGCGTTTCCGGCCGCGTAAAATCAGGAAATACACACGCTCCCGGCCACACGTCACCCACAAAGTTTTGCCCGGCCGCTGTCTTCACCCACACGTCTTTTGCGCAGCCATCCACGTAAACCTTATACTCCGCATCCAGCTTCACTCCAGGGTCGATCATCCAAATACTCCTAAAATTTCGCTCCTTCAAAAATGCGTTCAAACGTCCCGGCTCTGGAAACCCTTTCCCGTCAAACGTGAAAACCCGAAATCCATTCATGTAATCAATATCCATCCAAATCACATCACAAGGAATCCGCCTTCGCCGAAACTCCTCCGCCACCTCCCTCACCCGCGCCTCGGGATAATACGACCAACGACACTGTTGATATCCAAGCGCCCAGCGCGGCGGCAACGGCATCTTACCCGTCAACTCCGCCAGCACCTGCAACACCGCCATTGGCGAACTACGATCAATCACTAAAACTGGAAAACCTGGCCCCTCACTTGTAAACGTAATCATCTCACCACACACCAACTCTGCCTTCCAGGTTGAGTCAAAGACCACCCCGTACGCAGACCCATCAAGCCGCACGCCTAACACCCACGGATGCGATTGGTATAACCGGCGGCCACCGTCCGTTTCGTAAGTATAATTATCCGTATTCCAAAGCGCGACGGACGTCCCATTGCGCCGCAAGGGCCCCGTCACTTCGCCGCCCCCGTAAAGATCGTCCCCCTCTGCCACAGCAACCGTCGCCCGAAACTGTCGGCCATTGCTTGAGAAAGCAGGCACCACCCGCCACCCGGTCGGAAGCCCAGCCCGAAGCTTTGGTGTATCGACCCACACCGGAGAATATGGCAACTGCGCCGCATCCAACCCATCTGGAATAAAAAGCCCTGCCCCCTCTCCCGCCAACCCGACAGCACTTGTCGCCACCGGCAAAAACGCCGCATCACCGGCTCGCAAACCAAGCCACACTGTTAAGCAACCAACCCCGAACAACACGCGTCGCAGCAAAAAATGCATCTTAAAATTCATCACAAAAAAACGTATCCAAGGTTAACCTACGAAAACCGAACAATCCAGCCACAGAACCATTTTTAGCTCAACGCCTAAACCGAGCAACGGTGCAGGCGCCAAAATCCACCTGCTGCGACCTGCCGCTCGGATGACGATTTGCATCCCTCTACTCAGCCCTTCACAAACAGCCGATGCAAAGCGAGCCTGACGCCAATGCCACCCGCCCTAACATTTCGCCCGTTGAAACGACGGCCATCGGCGTGCTGCTAGCCCTCAGCCTCTCGCATTTGATCAACGATACACTCCAAGCTGTCCTGCCAGCGATTTACCCAGTCCTTCAGCAATCATTCCAACTCAGCCTCACGCAAATCGGCGATATCGCCCTCACCTACCAATTCACGGCGTCACTGCTTCAGCCCCTCGTCGGCTTCTACACCGACCGATACCCACGACCCTACTCGCTCGCAATCGGCATGGGATTTACCCTCTGTGGACTAGTTCTGCTTTCGCAAGCCACCAGTTACCCCGCACTCCGCCTTGCGGCCGCAATGACCGGTATGGGCTCTTCCATTTTCCACCCCGGCGCCTCGCGCCTCACCCGCCTCGCCTCCGGAGGCCGCCACGGGTTTGCTCAATCCCTTTTCCAGGTCGGCGGAAACCTTGGAACGTCCCTCGGTCCCTTGCTTGTCGCGTTCATGATAGGCTCGCGCGGCCAGGCTAATGTCCTCTGGTTTTCTCTGCTCGCCCTGGCCGGAATCGCTGTACTGACAAAGCTCGGCCACTGGCATCAGGGCCATCTTCCCAAAACCCCAAAAGCCGCTCACTCAACCCGCCAACACCTAAACACCCCGCATATCCCGCGCAGAAAAGTGATCCAGGCACTCACCATACTCCTGATCCTAGTGTTCTCAAAACACTTTTATCTCACGAGCATAACCAGCTTCTACACCTTCTACCTAATCTCAAAATTTAGCCTATCAATTCAACAGGCACAAATCTACCTCTTCGTATTCCTGTTCGCCGTCGCACTCGGCACAATCCTAGGCGGCCCCATCGGTGATCGCTACGGCCGCAAAATTGTCATCTGGTTCTCGATCCTTGGCGTGGCGCCCTTCACACTCCTACTCCCCTACGCCAACCTGCCCGCAACCATCATCCTCTCGGTCTTCATCGGTGTAATCCTAGCTTCCGCGTTCTCTGCAATTCTCGTTTATGCCCAGGAATTACTTCCTGGGAACGTTGGTCTCGTTGCCGGCCTCTTCTTCGGACTCGCCTTCGGCATCGCAGGGGCCGGATCCGCACTCTTCGGCCGTCTCGCCGACCACACCAGTATCGCTTTCGTTTACCAAGTCTGCAGTTTCCTCCCCCTACTAGGCCTCCTCACGGTATTCCTACCAGACATACAGGCGAAGTTCACACCGGCAAAAGTCCGCCCCTGACCACCCAGGAAACCGCACCAAAGGTAGACATCAATATATCAACACTTCTGATGCAGACAGATTCAGCCAGCAAACCATTGGGTTTTGTTTCACTTTCGGCAGATATGTGTCTACTGTATAATTATTCAGCTAGGAAATCCCCCCACAAACCTCCTCGATGGCCAACATCCTGCTGCTCGATGACAACGAAATCGCCTGCCGAGCGATGCAGGGCATTTTAACCCGAGGACAGCACCGCTGCCTGATCGCAAACGACGCTGCCACGGCGTTCAAACTCCTACGCGAACTCGTCAAGTTCGACCTTGTTTTTACCGAGCTCAAACTCTCGAAAGGCGAGAACGGTATGAATTTTCTGCAACACCTGCGTGAAGACAATTTCCTAAAACTTCTCCCCGTTGTCGTCTACTCATCCATTACACACCTGGAAATCGTTAAGAAAGCATTATCCCTCAAAACCCAGAACTACCTCATCAAACCCTACCGTGATGAAGCTATTTACGCGGAGATAAACAAGGCGGTGGGCAATCCGTGGAGAAACCTTCACTTTGAAGAAGAAAAATCTTTCTGCACGCAAATGGGCCTCAAACCCGGCGAACTCAAGAAGATGCTCCACGAACTCCGAGTCGGCCTGCATACCAGCATCGAACCACTCCAGGAGTACACCGAAACCCGCAACCAAAAGGAAGCGCTCGCCCGACTCAACCCATTGATCGAACGCGCCGAAGCCGCCGGCGCTTGGGGAATTGTTGAATACCTCCAAAATCTAAAGGCTAAAGTCGACATGCGCAACTGGCCCGCGCTCACCCAAAGTAAAGACGACATTGCCTACATCTGCCTATTGATCGACTGCCATCTCGACCGGAACTATACGCCAGCAGGATTTTACTCCAACCAAGAACTCAAGGAGCAGGAAGAAAACAAGCTTCGCGCACACTGGCTCGAAGCCGACTTAACTCAAGGCCCACTCGTCCACCCCAGTCAAATTGAACGAAAACTCGACGACCTCCCTGCCGGGCCGGTCATCGACACGGTTGGCGCGTCATTCCTGATGAACGCTGACGGCAAAGCCCCAAGCTTAAACCAACTCATAGATCTAGTTTCCAAAGACCCCTGGCTCACAGCGCAAGTCCTTATCACCGCCAACCACCTCGATCACGACGACATGACTTCGATCGAGGACGTCCGCCTCGCAGTGACTATGATCGGCTACGAAAAACTAACTGCGATGGCCAAACTCATGCCCCTCGTGGAAGAACGCTATATGACCGTGCTGCCTACCAACTGGTCACATTACTGGATATTTCAAATGGCTGTGGCCCACGTTTCGCAGTTCGCAGCCGCTAACTTGGAACTTACCGACCTCGCCGCAAACGCTTACACCGCCGGCCTTCTTCACGATTACGGTCGGCTATTCTTGGTTCAACAGCACCCTTTCAGCTTCCAGGCGATTTCCACCTACGCAAAACGGCTCCTCATTACCGCAGAAGAATCAGAAAAAAAGCACATCGGCTGGACTACTCACGAAATCGGCGACTATTTCGCCCGAAAAAACGGCCTCCCCACTGCGTACTGCAAAGTAATTCGCTGGGTTGGCACGCCCGAGAGCGCCGGCGAAGAACCAAACCTCGTCGCACTCGTCACTCTTGCACGCCAAATTTGTCTCCAAAACCAAATCGGTTTTTCTGGAAGCCCCCATCTTCCGCTACCGGCCCTAGAAGAAACTTCGGCTTGGCAAATTCTGCGCAGCCGAGCCTTCCCAAGCTTCAACCTTAAAAAATTTGAATCCTTGTGCCACAACCTCTGCTCCAACTTGAAGCGAGAGCTCTCTGGTCACACTTCGTAAATCCTATGATCGCCGAATCCTGCCCGGTTAGGGATGTCAGCATTATTTAGATAACTCGATCCATCCTTGTACGAGCCCACTTGCTCGCCCTTCTCGGCCGGAATCAGGATCACGAACCCACAAAAAAAGAAGACCCGGACGCTGCTTTCGCAACATCCGGGTCATAAATCTGGCAACGACCTACTCTCGCGGGACCTAACGTCCTACTACCATTGGCTGCTCAGGGCTTAACGACCGTGTTCGGGATGGGAACGGGTGGGACCCCTGGCATGTGGTCACCAGAAAATTTATCTCTTTCGAGAAAGTTATAAAGTTTAGTATAAACTAAGCTGTAAGGAGGAAAAATAAACGCCTTCGAATAATAAGGATGCATAAACCGAAGAAGGTCATTAGTACCAGTAAACTCAATACGTTACCGTAATTACATTTCTGGCCTATCAACCGGGTGGTCTACCCGGACCTTCTACCATCTTGCGATGGATTGTGATCTTATCTTGGGATGGGCTTGGCGCTTAGATGCTTTCAGCGCTTATCCCTTCCGAACATAGCTACCCGGCGCTGCCA
>JAYTWC010000140.1:0-4709 GCA_043743635.1 Verrucomicrobiota bacterium
CCGCATGACAACACGCCGCTGGTGCCGAAAATTTTGGCGTTGCGGGCGGAGAAAGCGGCGCTGCTCGGGCGCCGGCATTTTGCCGATTTGACCTTGGAAAGGCGCATGGCGAAAACCGGCGCGCGCGCTTGCGAGTTTCTTGAGGATTTGCAGAGACGCGCGTCGACGGCGTTCGCGAGGGAGTGTCGCGAGCTGGAGGAATTCAAGGCGCAGAAAACCGGCAAGTCTGTCGTGGCGCTCGCACCGTGGGAACTCGCGTACTGGTCGGAAAAGTTGCGGCAGGATCGTTACGATTTCGACGAAGAACAATTGCGTCCGTATTTCCCGATGAACCGCGTGATTGGCGGTTTGTTTGAGTTAGCGAAACGGGTGTTCGGCCTTGAAATCGTCGCGCGTTCGCCGGGCGCGGTCGAAGTCTGGCATCCCGAAGTGAAATTCTACGATCTGTACGATCAGAATCGGAGGCATCTTGGCTCATTTTACTCTGACTGGCATCCGCGCGAATCGAAGCGCGGCGGTGCGTGGATGAATTATCTGATCACCGGTGGACCGCAGCCGGATGGTTCGCGTAAGCCGCACCTCGGTCTTATCTGTGGCAACATGACGCCGCCGGCGGGCGACAAACCGGCTTTGCTAACTCATCGCGAGGTGGAAACAATCTTTCACGAGTTCGGTCACCTGCTGCATCATTTGTTGGGCGAGGTAGAAATCAAATCCCTCAACGGCGTGAACGTCGCCTGGGATTTTGTCGAATTGCCGTCGCAGATCATGGAAAACTGGTGCTGGGAGCGTGAGAGCCTTGATCTTTTTGCGCGTCACCATGAATCGGATACACCGATCCCCGACGCGATTTTCAAGAAGATGATCGCGGCGAAGCGTTTTCGCTCGGCCTGCGTGACGATGCGACAACTCGCATTTGCGAAGATGGATCTCGTGTTGCACATGCGGTCCGAGGAGTTTGCGGGCGAAGCCGACGTTGCGGTTAAAGTGCGTCCGCTCATCGCCGAGTGCCTGATACCGACCCAGCCGCCATCACCTATCATTGTGAATCGATTCAATCACATCTTTGGTGATCCCGTGGGTTATGCGGCGGGTTATTATTCGTACAAATGGGCGGAAGTGTTGGATGCGGATGCCTTCACCCGTTTCAAGCGCGAAGGCATTTTTAACGCGAAGACCGGCGCCGAGTTTGTTGCGGCGATACTGAGCCGTGGAAACTCGGCCGATCCGGCGGAGCTGTACCGCGCGTTCATGGGACGCGAACCTGATCTGTCGGCGCTGCTTGAACGGAGCGGTTTGGCGGCCTCGTGACGCTTTGGCGCGCTCGCACAGGCGAGAGGGCAACCTTGGCACGATTCCAATTTTCGGCAAAGATTCCACCGGTATGAAACGCGCTTGCAAGCTACGGTGATTCAATGCTTTGAAACAGATCGACGAAATTTGGAGCAGACTTGCCGAAACGGGCCGTGACCTGCTAATTATCCACGCAAAACAATTCTAACATTTCTTTCTACCATGATTATGTACTGGCTCCTCCTTCTTATCGTTCCGGTCCTTCTCGGTCTTTACGCTCAGATGAAAGTATCGAGCGCTTATCAAAAGAATCTGCAGATTGCGTCACGCGGTCGCATCACGGGCGCCGAGGCTGCGCAAGCGGTGATCAGCAGCGCCGGTATCAACGACGTCGAGATCGTCGAAGTGGAAGGTCACTTGTCTGATCATTACGATCCGACGCATCGTCGGCTCGCGTTGTCCTCAGCCAACTATCGCGGCACCAGCCTCGCTGCACTCGGTGTCTCTGCGCACGAGGCCGGTCACGCGATCCAGCACAAGGTCGGTTATTCCATGATGTCGGTTCGGCAAAACATGGTTCCGGTGATGCAGTTTGCTGCACCGGTGGCGTATTTTTTCACGGGCATCGGTTTTTATTTCCTGAGCTACATGGGCTCGACGATGATGATGATCGGCATCGCCGCGTTGTCGGTGTTAACCCTCTTTCAGTTGGTTACGTTGCCCGTGGAATTCGATGCGAGCCGTCGCGCGAAAGTGCAGTTGGTCAATCTCGGCATTCTCGATCGCGATGAAATGCCGGGCGTGAATGAAACGCTCGACGCCGCAGCGCTTACCTACGTCGCTGCATTCGTGGCATCACTCGGCCAGCTTTTGCATCTTCTGCTGATCGTCAGTGGCGGTAGTCGCCGCAACGACTGAGCGAAGGAACTAAAACCGTTTTCATCCAAGCCGCGTTTCTTACGAGACGCGGCTTTTTGTTGGCTGCTTATGCACAAAACCCCAAGCCACAAAGCATGACTCTTTTTCGGGGTCCCTTTTCGGATTTCCCCTTTTCAGGGTTTAAGCCAATGGATTGCGGAAAAAATGCCAGTCCCCACCAGGAAAACCCCGAAAACAATAACTCCGAGACATCCACTCGTTTTCGGAGCCGCAAAAACCGCCCGAGGGCTTTGCCGTGCCGGTTGTCTGAATTCCCGTTTCTCTTCCTCGCGATTCTCCCGCTCGTACTCCTCGAATTCTCGTTCGATTTCATCCTCTTTGAACTGTTGGTATGCCGCTTCAAGTGCGTCATTTTCGCCGTACCAATCATCAATCAGGTCAGAGGCGTGTTGTTTCGACAAACGATCTGGCAGCTGCTTTCCAAGCGTCCTCGCAGCGAAACGAAGACGAACCATTTGTTTATCGGTTGCTGGCACTCCTGAAAATTCTTTGCTCTTTTTCCTATCCCACCGCGCCATCTTCTCGGGATCAGAAAACAGCTCATCAATTAGAGCACTGGCCTCACCCTTTGTGACGCCATCGGATTCTACTCCGAAGAATTGAAGGACCGTCAACTGGCGCTCGGTTGCTGGCACGTTGGACGCTTCTCTCAGCGCTTCCACCGCCATTGCGGGGCAATTCTTATGGCCACCCCAACAATCCGGCCAATCAGGATCATCCAGGAGCGGTCTGGCAGGATCAGGGAAGATTTCCTCCAACTCCTTCCTGAGTTTGTCGGCATTGTAATAGTTGAAGCCTTTTAGGTTCCCCGGCCATCCGAGTTTTTCTAAATGTCCCGCCAGCGCAGGCGAGCACAATACTTTGCCGGATGCCATCGTTGATGAAACATCTTCGGCTTCGTATGGTCTCCCAAAAATTGTCCACAGTTTCGGTTCGTCGACTGCCACGATTTCAATTCCTTCTTCGTCGCGCAGCCTTGTCGTTTTCTCAAGCCACCCCATTCCTAACCAATATCGAAGACTAGACCAAGAGACCGGCCCCCATGCTCCTTCTTCAGTGAGGACAAAATACCGTTTAGAACGGCTGGCCTTGCGGAATGCTGTCATATGCTGGAATAAAGGCGTCTATATTTCAAAAAAGAGCGCAAAAAAGACGTCAGGCTTTGGGGCTTGGGGGTTGTTAGGATGTCGGACAGCTCAGCGGCCCGGCGGCTTTGCGGTCCAGGCGTCCTTCAGGGTGATGGTTCGGTTGAAGACAGGCTTTCCTGGTTTGGAGTCGATCGGGTCCAACGCGACGTAGGCGAGGCGTTCGAATTGGTAGCGTTGGTCCAGTTTTGCATCGGCGAGGCTGGGCTCCAACTTCGCGGTGACGATTTCGAGCGACTTCGGGTTGACGTGTACTTTGTAGTCACCGTCGGCGTCGGGTTCGGGGGCGTTGAAAAGGCGGTCGTAGAGGCGGACTTCGGCGTCGATCGCGTGTGCGGCGCTGACCCAGTGAATCGTGCCTTTAACTTTGCGGTCGGAGGTCGGGCCGCCGACGCGCGAGCCGAGGTCGGCGGTGCAGCGGATTTCGGTGATGGCGCCGGTGGCGTCTTTAATGAGCTCGTCGCATTTGATGATGAAGGCGTACTTGAGGCGGACTTCGCCACCTGGACGGAGGCGGAAATATTTCGGCACGGGGACTTCCATGAAGTCGTCGCTCTCGATGAAGACTTCGCGGGAGATCGGGACGATGCGGGTGCCGGCGTTTGGATCTTCGGGATTGTTCGTGGCATTGCACTCGATGACCTGGCCGGGTTCGATGTTGGTGAGGACGATCTTCACCGGGCGGAGGACGGCGAGGCGGCGGAGGGAGATTTTATTGAGTTCGTCGCGCACGGCGTGTTCGTACACGGCGAAGTCGGTGACGCTTTTGAATTTGGTGACGCCAACACTGGTGACGAAGCGGCGGACGGCGCTGGCGGGGACGCCGCGACGACGGATGCCGCTGATGGTGGGCATGCGGGGGTCGTCCCAGCCGGTGACGATGGCGTCGTTGACGAGCGCGATGAGTTTGCGCTTTGAAACGATCGTGTAGGTGGGGATCAGTTTGGCAAATTCGTATTGGTGCGGCAGCGGGCGGGGGAGTTCGAGGCTTTCGAGAATCCAGTCGTAGAGCGGGCGGTGCACTTCGAATTCGAGTGTGCAGACGGAGTGGGTGATGCCTTCGAGGTAGTCGCTCAGGCAGTGGGCAAAATCGTAGAGCGGGTAGATGCACCACTTGTTGCCGGTGTGGTGATGTTCGGCGTGGCGGATGCGGTAGATGAGCGGGTCGCGCAACCAGATGTTGGGCGAGGCCATGTCGATCTTGGCGCGGAGGGAACGGGTGCCGTTGGGGAACTCGCCGGCCTTCATGCGCTGGAAGAGGTCGAGGCTTTCCGCGACGGAACGGTTGCGGAACGGGCTGTCCTTGCCGGGTTTGTCGGGGGAGCCGCGGTA
>JAYTWC010000141.1:0-5613 GCA_043743635.1 Verrucomicrobiota bacterium
TCCCTCGTGGAAATGGCTTTGGTGGACGCATGAAAAAAGCCTCCGGCTTCATTCGCTCGGAGGCAAGTTATTATGCTTTTGAATGCAACTTGGTATAAGTTACTTTCCTGCAAGGCCGCGCCACGCGCGCGTCTACGCTGAGTTCTCCGCCGCAAATCTTAAGGAGCTTTTTTAGGTGTGGCCGTATCGGTGGCCGGCTGAACGTTGGAGTCTTTCGAAGTTGCAGGAGTGGCGCGTTTACCATTGTCGATGTACTCGATAACACGGGTTTCGCCCATCTTGACTTCTCCTTTGAACCGATCGGAAGCATTGACCCAGACAGGATGTGCTGTTTCACGCCCTATGTTTGGGCTGCCGATCGCAAGCATGGAGGTAAAAACATCTTTCATCCAAAAGCCGCGAGACGGGGCGCTGATTTTTGTCGTCCAAAGCAGTTTCTTTTCTTTCTTGAGCATGGCGTGAAAATCAAACGCTCCTATCGCTATGATAAAAAGATCGTCGGTCGCAACGGTCGTAATCGCTTCAGCGTCAGCACTCCTGAACGAAAGACCTGCTGATTGAGAATACTCCGGAAAGGCGGAATACTCGAGACCCACCTTATAGCCACCGAGAAAGCGTATCATCTGCTCACGATTTATTTGTGAAGCATGTCCTGTCTCACCAGGGGCATTTTCGACATTAAGAGTGCCCCAAGTTAGACAGAGAAGCAGGCTTGGCGGATGCCCTTTTGTTGCGGGTAAGTATCCACGATCAGTCAGCACCTTGGTCGTTACCTCAAGAACTTCTTTTTCAGTTGGCAGCTTTTCACCCGCGACGATGCCTCCAAAATCGCGAAATCCACCGTTCGATAATATGTAATAAACAGGATCTCCTGGCGAGGCTGGCCGCAGCAGTGCGCCTTCCTTGGTGATATCGGTCACTGTGATAACTTGGAGCTCATGTTGGGGCAGAAGAAAACTGAGAGGTCCTGCAAAAACCTGCGAGAGCAACAGGGAGCAAACCGCAAAAAATAGGAATATTGGGCGCATAAGTCGTTGTTTAGGAGAGACAGTGTTGGTTCAAGATAACCACGGCGTCGCGATGCCGCACCGAGACATCTGCCAACCAATACCACGGCGAAACGCCGATCTTCACCGCGTCGCTTTTGCCTCCGATAATCGTGACGCAATCCGCAGCGTTTGAGGGCGCGACGAGGATTTCCCAATTCGAAAGCGCAGCGGTGGCGACCGCTGCGTGTTGAATCAGAAAAAACGCCAGCGCGATGGAAATAAACTTTGGCATAAGTGTATATAATTTTTGTTACATATCTTGCGTGTTTGCGCCTATGGTAAAGATACTCAATCAATCACCGCCTAGGGATCGACGGCGCAGGTTTTAAACGTGTGTGTTTCGGCTTTCAGAGCTGGCAAGGGCATGACCTGCCGAGCGAAGTTATGAAGTATAGCATGCTACTACGAGCTCGGGTCCCTGTTTTTTGTGGCCGCTTTGGGATCACCGGTCGGAGGCGGAGCGTTATCCACCGCAGCCGGGGGACCTAGGAGTTCCGTGAGCAAAGGCTTCAGGTTCTTCGCCCAGATTTCATAGCCCTTCAACGATGGATGCAGCCCATCCATCGTCACACCTTCGAAAAGCTTGCCATCCTTGTCGGCCAGTTGATCGTTGATATTAAGGAAGCGAACCGTCTTCCCGTCCGCGAGCTTGGCGATGCGTTCGTTAGTCTCGTTGATCGCCGAATTAGTGAGTTCACTGCCCTTGCGGGGGAAAATGGCCATTAGTATGATAGTGGCTTTGGGGGCTTTGGCCTTGCAGGTTTTCACAATCGCTTCAATCCCCCTCGCTGTTTCGGCCGCCCTCGTCGGCGTGGGCGCGTTCCCAATGTTGTTCGTGCCCGCGAGCAAAACGATTACCTTCGGGTTCACGCCATCAAGTTCGCCATTGCTGATTCGCCAGAGGATATTTTGAGTCAGGTCAGCGCCCCAGCCGAAATCTGCGGCGTTCCAGCCATGGAAGCTCTGCTTCCATTGAGCGAGAAGTTGCGGATAATCCTCGGCCCCCCAGCGGCGGGTGATGGAGTCGCCCAGGAAATAAAGGTCGATCTTGCCCTGCTGGGTTTTCTTCAGGAGTTGTTCGTGCCCCAGTTGGGAGTTTGCATCTTTTCGGGGAGAAGGAGTATCGGCAGCGGCAAAGGCACTGTGGCCGCTCACCGCGACCGCAGCAACGAGAGCCAAAGGAAAAAGGAAACGGCGGGAAAGAGAGCGGTGAATCATAAGCAAGATGTTTTTGAGGAAAAGGAGGATAAGCTTAGCTTTTAGCTATTACCATTGGGTCGGCCCGCTTTCAGCGGGCCGAGATAAGAGCTGGCGCGGGATGGAGCGGAAGCCATTTCATGAAAGTGTTAGGTGAAGTTAGGCGTTTGTGGTTTAGGGCGTGATTTGAAAACGATTGCTATCGCGAAGCGGAAGGAGTGGGCATGGTCGCAACGGGAATTGCCTTCAAATCAAGGTCGCTCCCATTGAGCGGTTTTTCCAACGGCCCGAAATAGCTGGGAGGTAAATCTCCCGTATATACGACGAGTTTTTCCAGAACCACGCCGGGATCCACCATCCAGACTTTCAGTGTATGCACACCAGCCTTCTCGATCTTGTGCGTCGATCTGAGCGTTCTCGCGTTATCCTTGACCCACTTTCCCCAGTCTTGGATCGGGGGAGACGAGGTATCTCCACGTTTAGAAGAGTCAGCATAGGACTGATCGGCAAACGCGTCGACAATCTGCGGTGGTTGATCGTCAAACGAAACGGCAATACGTACGCCACGATCAGGCTGGATATTCAGGGATGGCCCTGTGATCAGATCGACAAGAACTTCTCCTGCGTTGGGGATGAAGATCGGGTATTCTAGTCGCGGAGACTTTTTAGGCGGCAGAGCAATCGCAGCTGTGGTCGGGAAGATGCTGACGCCGGAGGCTCCGCAACCGTAGTCAGGAATCCGCTCCCATCGCACGCCACCAACGACAGTACCCCTTGTCGCACTCTCTGCAGCGATCGCTGTCGGCCCAGTTAAGCCGCCGAAGGCACGGACGTTCTGTCGCGTGAATTTGTCGGAACGAATCGCATTCATCTGAATCTGCACGTTTTCGACGCCAGCACGTGACACGGTGACTACGGCGCTGTTTTCGCCGACGGGGATATCGTTCCAGTCGATACTCACCCATACCCGCTGATCCTGATCGACGGAGCCTGAGGCGACGTTTAGCTTAACCCAAGGTTGATCGGCGCTGATCTTAAAGTCGAAGCTCTCAGCCCCGCGTCTGAAGACATCGATCCAATGACGTTGTTGGTTGATTGAGTCGAACGTAGACAACTTCGGCGCCTTCGCGTTGCCTGGCCACGCAGCGTCTGAACCCTCGATCGCCACACCCATCAAAGCGCCTGGAGCGATCTTCAGCTTCGCCAGCTCTGGCATGATGTTGGTTTTCGGATCGCGCCAGTTTGTGTAACCGATGTGGGGCTGGTCCATCATGTGGTTCCACCTGCCGCCGCCGAGCTGATGATATGCGTCAGAGAGCTCTTGATCTTGCTTGAACAGCTCACGGACACGCTGCGCCCGATCATTCGCACTGGCCCGCCCCTGGGTTGCGTATAGCCGGTTCTGCCCCGTCGCTATATACAACTCGACGACCGTAGCTGACGCTTTCGTCGGGTAGAGTACCAACTGATAGAACGCATCGTGCATTTCGGGCGACAGCTGGGCGTAGATCTTTTCGGCTTGGGCAGTGAGGGTCCGCCAAACCTCGAGAACACGCTCGGCCTCTTGATAGTTCACCAAACTAAACGTCTTGGGTTCAAGCAATTCGGGCTTACGCCAGCCGTTATATTTGGCATATTTCGCAACGATATCGGCAATCTCCGCAGCATGAGCCGGACCGAATTCACGCTCTGCCCAGTGGCGTGTGAAATCTGCGATTTTCTCCTTCGGCATGGCCTTAGGATCCCACGCC
Organism: Verrucomicrobiota bacterium; assembly: GCA_043743635.1. GTDB lineage: Bacteria > Verrucomicrobiota > Verrucomicrobiia > Opitutales > Opitutaceae > JADKHC01. Next base: position 3,998 of record JAYTWC010000141.1, read on the forward strand.
ATGCGCATGAAGAATTCGATCGGGATTTCCATTGGCTTAAGATCGCCAACGTTGACGATCCAGATGCGATCGGCGCCGTAGTCGAAGGCGAGGTCCATCTGTTCCCAGATCTTGGGCAGCGGATTCGTATTAAGCCATTTGTAGGAGCGCGGCGTGCCAACGTAATCGAAATGATAGTACACGCCCGCGCCGCCTAAGCGGGCCCTCTCCTTTTCGGTCGGCAAACGGCGGATATTTCCCCAATTGTCATCGCACCAAAGGAGAGTGATGTCATCCGGCACTTTCATCCCGTGTTCATAGTAGTCCGCGACTTCCTTATAAAGTGCCCAGAGCTGCGGTACCTTGGTGACGTCGGGATTGATCGAGGCGAGCAATGCCCTTTGGTCGGCGACAATGCGTTCTAGCAACGCGATATTAGCCTTCATGTCGCCACCTTTGGTCATCGGTTCGTCGCCGTCGCCGCGCATACCGATGGTCACGATGCTTTCGAAGTTGCGGTTGCGACGGATGCCGTCGGCCCAGAATTTTTTTAGGACGTCGCTGTTGGTTGAGTAGTTCCACGCGCCGGTGCCATGATGTTTCCATTCTTGTTGAGCGCGGATCATCGGCTCGTGGTGCGAAGTGCCCATGGCAATGCCGTAGTCGTCGGCGAGAAGGGCGTTTGCGGGATCGTCTTCGTTGAAGGCGTTGCTCCACATCGCGGGCCACAGGTAGTTGGCACGCAAGCGCAGGAGCAGTTCGAAAACTTTGGCGTAAAAGGCGCTGTTGAGCCCGCCGAATTTTTCTTTTGCCCAACCCGTGAGAGCGGGCGCTTCATCATTAAGAAATATGCCGCGGTAACGCACGGCCGGGCCTGTTTCGATGAGGCGGGCCGGTTTAATATAGAGCGCCTCGTGACGCGGCACCGGAACATCTGCCCACCAGTACCAAGGTGAGACGCCGATCTGCTCAGACAGCTCGTAGATGCCATAAATCGTGCCGCGCTTGTCGCTCCCAGCGATAACCAGCGCGCGATCGAGACCAGGCTGTGGATTTTCGACGAGTTGGATGACAAACGCCTCCCAGCGTCCGGCGATGGCGACTGTATCAAGCTTTCCACTACGCACCAGTCCGTCGAGTAACGGACTGTGACCGAGCGTGCCGATAAGCACTGCAGTCTTCTGACCTACCGGCGCAGTGTTGGTGAGGGATGGCTTCATCGCGCTCACGCGCTCAATGTCGGCTTGAAGATCCCCGGCTGCCCGGCGCACGCCAAGCCAGTCGGTCGCGTCGACCACCAGCGGAGCGGCCGTCTTGTTCTCCACCAGCGCGAAGGCACCGCTATTCGGCCTGAAGGCAATAAACGGCACATCGCCCAAAGCCGCGCTGCCTCGTGCAGCCAAGGCACAAAACACTACCATTTGCATAAGGCTATAAATACCTCGATGATAAATTCTCGGCATATATATAAATTGATAGTCTCGCTTTTGCATCGGCGATGCGGCGTGAAGACATTGTTTTGCGCTCTTCAGATTGGAAGAGGGCACCGCCTAACACGCGGTGCCCTCTTAACACCAAACTTTCCCAACCTATCCCCAGATTGGGAAAAATCAGAGCAACCGCATGCATCGTTCGAG